>CAVIAZ010000031.1:0-16372 GCA_963640795.1 bacterium
ATCGTCATAAATCTTTCTTCTGAAGATGTCCATAAGTACAATTTACCAGAAAAATGAATTTCATCAAAGTTTTTATTATAAAAAAGGTGCATTATCTCAAGGTTGAAAAGGCCAAATTACCGCATTATCTCAAAGTTTTAAGCAAGATTAAACAAAAAAACTGGTTATGTACATTTTTGGGCGGCACTTTTCGCTCAGGTCATTCTGGAGAAATCAAGAAGGGCAGAACTCAGCCTGCCCTGACTCTCTATTTCTTCTTAGCTTTCTTGAATTCTTTCTGGCCTCTGATTGTTCCTCCGTCGCAGAGGATGTCGACACCGGCAAGGTAGCCGTTACGCTCGTCAGCAAGGGAGGCGATTGCAAAGCCGAGTTCCTCGGGCGTTCCCATCCTCCCAGTACAGGATGTGGCAAGCATAGAGCCTCCATGTTCCTTCTCGAGTTCGCCCATTCCCGTTGCAATAAGCCCGGGAGAGAGGGAGGCAACTCTTATTCCCTTCGGACCGTAGTCGAAGGCACACTTTCCGGCATACCATACAACAAAGTTCTTTGAGACCCCATATGCAAAGCCTTTCTTGAGATATTCGTCCTTAATCATCTTCGACATCTTCAAAGCCTTCTTGATGAAGAGAGCCTCATCCGTTTCCGCAAGGAGATAAGCCTTCTTCGGGATTGCAATACTGGGCATGGAGTATGCTGCCATTGAGGCTATATCTATAATGACGCCACCGTTCTTCATAAGAGCGGAGAACTCGTTATTTACATAGACTGTACCGAGTGCATTTATTCTCATTATCTCCTCGGGTGTTGTATTCATTGCAGGTGAAACTCCCGCTGCATGGATGACGGTCTTAATCTCTCCGAGTGTGGAGGCGAATGTTGCGAGGGCCTTTACGCTCTCCTTCTTTGATGTGTCACATGCCTTGGCATAAGCTTCAAAGCCCGCAGCCTTGAGTCTGTCTACAGCTTTCTCAAGCTTGCTCTCTGTTCTTCCCGAGACAACAATAACCATATCCTTTGGCATGAGGAGGGCTGCTTCAAGTCCCATACCTGATCCACCGCCGGTAACTACACATACTTTCTTCATGGTGATACTCCTTTTTTTCTAATATAGATAAAAAAGTAGTTAATTACATATACAAAAGCATACAGATTGTTGTGATAATGAATAATGCACCCCGGAGGGTGCATGAATCAGAGTGAATTATAGAGGTCCTGGTACTTCTTTGATGAAGCCTTCCATGACCAGTCGGCCTTGAGTGCCCGCTTCTGCATCTCAACCCACAGCTCTCTCTTCTGTGTATAGATATAGTAGGCGTAGTTGATTCTTCCCAGGAGCACTTCGGGAGTGAAGTCATAGAAGGAGAGGCCGGTTCCCGTATTTTCGAATTCATCGAACGGGACGACTGTGTCCCTGAGCCCCCCTGTCTCGTGAACAATCGGAATGGCTCCGTATTTGAGGGAAATAAGCTGGGTCAGTCCGCACGGCTCGAAGGCTGAAGGCACGAGGAATGCATCGGATGCACTGTATATTTTTCTTGAGAGTGCATCTGAGAATTCTATTTTTGCCCTTACCTTATCGGGATACTTTGACTCATAGTACCTGAACATATTCTCAAAGTAGCTGTCTCCTGTTCCGAGTACCACGAAGTTGATGTTCTTGTCACAGATGCGGTCCATGATGGAGTCTATGAGCGACATTCCCTTCTGGTCGGTGAGACGGCTCACTATTGCAATCATGAACGCGTCTTTATCCTCCCTAAGTCCCAGTTCCTTCTGGAGGGCAAGTTTGTTCTTCTCCCTCATTGAAAGGAAGTTCTTCTGTGTATAGTTATTTTCAATTTTCTTGTCTGTTGCAGGATCCCAGGAGGAGTAGTCAATACCGTTGACAATACCCATGAGGCGGTTCTGCCTCCATGAAAGGATATCTTCTAGTCCGTCGCCGAATTCATGTGTCTGGATTTCCCTTGCATAGGATTCGCTGACGGTGGTAATCCAGTCACTGAATACCAGTCCTCCCCTGAGCATGGAAGCGTTCCAGTCATCCTTGGGGATGGATGTGTCCTGGTAAGGGGAGACGAGGAGTCCGGGCTCAAAGAGGGAGTCGGGGAGTGCGCTCACCCATCTCAGGTGCCCGACATTCCAGGAACCCTGGAACCTGAGGTTATGAATGGTCATAATCGTTCTCATGCCTCTGAAGAAGTCATCACCCTGGAATATGGTATTGAGGTATACCGGTACAAGAGATACCTGCCAGTCATGGCAGTGGATGATATCGGGTCGGAAGCCGATGAGGGGAAGGGCAGAGAGGATGGCCTTTGAAAAATATGCGAAACGCTCGAGATCAGCAAAGAGGTCGTAGTATGGCTTGTCTCCCGAGAAATACTGCCTGTTATCGACAAAGTAGTATGTTATGCCGTCAAGGGTAAGTGTGTTGATCCCGACATATATCCTGTTGTCCATCTGGAAATAGACAACATTCTTGAGCTGTGACTTGTATTCATCCTTCATGAATTCATATTGCGGGAGTATGACTCTTACGTCATATTCTTTCCTGTCGAATGTCTTTGGAAGGCTCCCGACAACGTCTGCCAGTCCTCCTGTCTTACAGAACGGGACGCATTCTGATGCTGCAAATAGTATTTTCTTCATGTTATTCTCCTCTTTTATTTTACACCGATTATAGCATCAGGCTATATGAAGTTTCTCGTTTGAATTTGTATTCCGGCGTAGTAGGAAAACAAAGGCTTAATCTATAATCTCCTCTTTCCAGCTTTCAATATTTCTCTTCTCTGTGCTGAAGTTTATCCCAAGAAGATGAACCTTTTTCTCAAAGCCGTTGCTCCATGCCCTGTATTTCTCGTGGTACCCCTTGTCCTTTATCTGACTAAGGGCCTTCTCTGCACTCTCGTCACGTTTGAACTCTATGACATAGACGTGCTTGGGAGTCTTCACCACAGCATCAATACGACCTTTGTTCGTAAGAATTTCAAGGTAGACTTCTGCATGGATTATTATCATCATGGCATAGAACATACCCTGGTAGTCAGCTTCAATTATCTTCTGCTCCTCCCTGTAGGGAATTGCAGCATAGACAGAGAAGAGGTTGTCCATAATTCCCTGGGTATTGCCATTTTCAAATTGAAGCATCAAATTGTCACCGTCAAAATTCTCCCCTGCTTCTTCTCCTCCGTAAACTTCCAGAAGGAAGTGCGACAAAGCTTCCTTTACCTCTTCATTTGGAAAACCGAGCAATAAATCCTTGCTGTTCTTTTCCTGGTTTTTTATTGTCAGGTAACCGGACTGAAGCAGGAGAGCTTTGTATTTTAGAGTTGTAAGATTGCCTGTTGTCATCTCAAGAATGTCAAAGGATTTTATTCTGTCTTTGTTTACGGGTTTATCAAGATCTTTGGCAATATTAAAATGTACCCTCTTTGCAATATCCATCAGGAGTTTTGAACCACCTGTATCAATCCAATAACTTTCAAAATCTTCTCCACCGTCATCAAAGAATGAACCTATGGAAACGGGATTGTAGACAGTATCTGCTCCCGGGACAAACCTGTAGCCATCATACATTGTTTTAAGTTTATTAAGATAAGTGTCCCTATCGTCTTCAATGGATGTTAATCCTTTTTCAATATATTCCCCGAAATTCTTTTCCAGCTCTTCTTGGGTGTATCCGCAGAGATATGCGAACTGGGGCTTCATGGTATAATCTTTGAGATTGTTCATACTTGAGAATATGCTGACCTTTGAGTACTTTGTGACACCGGTTATGAAAACGAATTGCAGGGAGTCATTTCTTGCTTTTATCACCTCAAAAAAGCCTCTGAGAACATCTCTTATGGCTTCAACCTCCGGATTATATATGTTACTTGAAAGCATCTTGTCGTACTCATCTATCAATATTACAACAGGGGCCTTTTTGCGGAGTGCGGTTATAAGCCTGTCAAACTTTGTGAAGTACAATGCCTTTTCAAGTTTCACTCCATATTCAGAGGCAATATCATCAAGTTTGCCGTTAATCCAGATTTCACATTCATCTGCTGTCTTTGCACCACATAAACCGAAGTCAAAATGGATGACAGGATACTCCTTCCAGTCATAGTCGGTGTTGTCTATATAGAGCCCTTTGAAAAGTTCCCTCTTTCCTTTAAACACAGCTTCAAGAGTACTAAGCGTCAGTGACTTACCGAATCTCCTGGGACGAGAGAGAAAAATCATCTGAGGCCCTTTTGCAACCATGCGGTAGATATATTCTGTTTTATCCACGTAAAGGAAATTGTTCCTGATGATTGTCTCAAATGATGAAAAGGATGTGTTTATTTCTTTCATGATTATATGGTAGCACAAAAGAAGAATTTGAAGTACATAAACTTATGTCCCATTTCTCCGTCAGTCTCACTTCTCAAAGGAGTGTTTCCATCCATCCTGATGGAGTCAGGGTCATCTCTTTTGTATAGCCTATGTCAAGAAGAATCTTACGCGCTGTACTGAAGCCGTAGTCGAGTGTGCTGGCAGAGTGGGAGTCGCTGTTGACTGTGATCTTTGCCTTCCTTTCATACATGTGCTCAAGGAGGAATCCTGCCGGGTACGGAAGTGTTCTGTAGCCCCTGCTCATTGCTCCTGTGTTGATTTCAATAATCTTTCCTGTATCTATTATCCTGTCGAGGTACTTGATGGCAAGTTCCCTGTAGCGCGGATCTGTATCATCAAAGAGGGGTTCCTTTTCATTGAACTTTGTGTAGAGATCATAGTGCCCAACAATGTCGAACGGGGATTGCGTGGCAAAGGATGCGAGCTCGGAGAGGTAATTTTCAATGAGGGCTAGATAATCACCGCCGAAGGCATTGAGTGCAGCCTTCCATTCTTCCGGGGTGTTGTCGACAGAGAAGAAGCCCTCCGGTGTCCTGAAGAGGTGGACAGAGCCTATTGTGTAGTCGAGCCTCGGGTCGATATCGGGTCGGGTCTCTCCATAGACTCTGCTTTCGAGTTCAAGCCCCAGAAAGACATTGATTCTTCCCTTATACTCCTCTTTGAGGGAAAGGACAGTGTTGAAGTAGTCTTCAACTTTCTCCTTTTTTATCCCGCATACATCAAAGGGGTAACCTGTATGTGCATGACTCGATATACCGATGGAAGTAAAGCCTAGGGAGAGGGCTTTCTCTATCATTTCCCTGACTGTGTTCTTTCCGTCGCAGAATGTATTGTGTGTATGAAATGTTGAGAGAATTGCCATATTCATTTCCTTTCTTCAAAGTGCACTTTTTTCATTGCAATCAAGCCAACAATATCTGCAAGAATCCACCCTATGACAATTGCCCACCATATTGCCTTCTCCCCGAATGCGGGAAGGGGTGCAAGGGTGTATGAGAGGAGTACCCTCGTCCCGAGTGATATTGCTGTCAGGATGATGCTCCACTCCGGTCTCCCGATTCCTCTGTAATATCCGTAGAGAAGGAAGAGTATCCCGATACCGATGTAGAAGCTTCCCTCCACACGGAGGTACTCAACACCTACTCTTATTACCTCTGTCTCTGCTCTGTCGACGAAGAAACCCATGAGGTACGGGGAGAACACATAAATGATGACGGAAATGAAAAGGGAGAAGAGTGCAGAGACGATGAACGCACCTTTTGTACCTTCTTTTATCCTGTCCTTTCTCCCGCCTCCGAGATTCTGGCTTATGAAGATAGAGTAGGCAGAGCCGAATTCCTGGCTTGGTGTATAGGCGAGGGTGTCAATCTTGACGGCTGCAGCAAAAGAGGCCATGACAGTCGGCCCGAAGGAGTTTATAAGGCCCTGGATCATGAGGATGCCGAAGTTCATGATGGATTGCTGGATTGATGTGAGGAATGAATACCTGAAGATGGTTCTGATTCTTCTGCCTTCAAGTTTTCTCTCTCCCTTCTTCGGGAGCATATCGCTGTTCTTCAAAAGGACATAGACCAGAAGTCCCACGCCCGATACCACTTCAGATATTACCGTAGCCTCTGCTGCTCCCTTCACTCCTCTTTTGAAGTTTATGATGAACACAAGGTCCAGTATGATATTCAGCAGGGCTGAGAACACAAGAAAATAGAGAGGTGTGCTGCTGTCCCCGCGGCTGCGGAGGAGGTAGGAGCAGTAGTTGTAGAGAAAGACAAAGAAGATGCCGAGGAAGATAACGCTAATGTATTCTTTTTCTTCTGAGAAAATCTCCGCTGGTGTCTGCAGAAGAATGAGAATTTCATCACTTAGGAGGTAGCAGAGAACAGTCAGTACAATTGCTATTATTGAAAAGAGCAAACTGCTGTTGTATATATCCCTTCTCATCTCCTCAAGCTCCCCCCTTCCGTATGAGTATGAGAAGAGAGCACCGGCCCCCATACTTAGTCCGATGAGAAGGGAGTTGAGAAAGTTCATAAGGGCATACGCACTTCCGACAGAGGCAAGGGCATCGGGCCCGAGGAAACGCCCGACTATGAGAGTGTCTGCCAGGTTGTATGCCTGCTGGAAGATATTGCCGAGTATTATGGGCAAGGAGAAGATCAGCATTGATGATATAACACCGCCTTCCCTGAGATTGACTTCTTTACGCATAAGCTAATCGTAACTTGTTGATGAGAAATATATAAGGGGGATTTATTCTCTATTTTATTCTCTACTTTATTCTCTACTTTATTCTCTACTTTATTCTCTACTTTATTCTCTACTTTATTCTCTACTTTATTCTCTACTTTATTCTCTACTTTATTCTCTACCTCTTAAAGCAACTATTTATATTATCAATAAATATTTTTAAATTTATTCTCTACTTTATTATCTGTCTTTCTTTACAATATATTATTGATATGGTATAAGAAGATATGACTGATGAATTACTGGAAATAATCCTGAAAGATTGCCTCTTAAGAGAAACTGAATGTGAGTGGTTTGAATTCAAGACCAACTGGTTTGATACTGATGGTATAGGAGAATACATTTCGGCATTGGCGAATGCTGCTGCAATGTGCGGGAAGAAATGGGGATTCTTGATTTGGGGAGTTGATGACAAAACACATGAAATAGTCGGGACAAAAGTAAAGTACAAGAAGGATATAAATAATGAACCTTATGAGCACTATCTGGCAAGAAATCTCTCATGTGCAGCCTTTGAATTCAAAGAGCTGACGGTGACTGCAAAGAGAGTTGTGGTGCTTGTTGTTGATGCCGCTGTCAGGATTCCTGTCTCATATAAAGGGGTAAGATATCTCAGAATCGATTCCAGCAAGGTAGATGCTTCGAAATATCCGGAAAGAGAAGCTTTATTGTGGCAGGCTCTCTATACAGGTGTGGTTACAATGCAGAATATGGCAAGTCCTCGGCAGGATTTGACGTTTAACCAACTCATTGTCTATTTTGCAAGTAAAGGGATAAACCTTGACTTGAACAATTATAAACACAGTCTAGGGTTATATACTGATGACGGAAAATATAACATGGTTGCATACGTCCTGGCTGACAATGGTATGATTCCTGTTCGAGTTGCTGTTTTTGCAGGAAAGACAAAAGCTGATTCACTGTATTCAGTCAGGGAATTCGGGAATATGTGTATGCTGTTGTCATTGGAGAAAGTGAACGATTTCGGAGATACATTCAACATTATGCAGGCTGATGAACGCAATCGTCAGCTTGTCAGAAAAGAGGTCCCTCTTTTTGATATCAAAAGTTTCAAGGAGGCTGTAATCAATGCATTCGTCCACAATAAGTGGGTTGAAGGTAATGCTCCCATGATAACGTTTTTCTCTGATAGGGTTGAGATTCTTTCTTTTGGCGGACTTCCTTCTGATCAGACAATTGACGGATTCTTTGCGGGGCAGAGCAAGCCTGTTAATAGGGAATTGGCCGAAATCTTCATCCAGTTGCATATAAGCGAAAAGACGGGGAGGGGAGTACCCACAATCGTCAGCCACTATGGAAAGGATGTATTCAAGTTTGAGAAAGATTCAATATCTGTTACCTTGCCTTATGCTTATTGCAATGCAGTTGACTACCATGCAACAAGGACTGAAAGAAAAAAAGAAAGCAAAACAGGAAGGAATGAGAGTAACAGAGAGGATGGGATTCTTGAGATGATGAGAGATAATCCGAATATAACTACCCTGGAACTGATGGCACGTATGGGGGTGAGCCAGGCTACAGTAAATAAATATATCTTATCATTAAAAAAAGAAGGATACATAAGGCGTGTCGGTGCCAGGAAGAACGGGCGCTGGGAAGTGCTGTAAGGACTGCTTGGGGAAATTCTTCTTTCCTCATAGTCGCTCTTCCCATATAATCTCTCTGGAGCTGGACGATGAAGATTAAGACGAAGAAGAGTGACTATGAGAGTGTGATGGCGCGTAAGCCGTATGTGAGGAAGAAGCCATTGAGGACTTCACTTTTCTTCCGTTTTCTGCTGAAAGCCCTCAGTTCCTTCGATTTAAAGGCCACATCATTTTCATTAAAGGGGACGAATGTCATGGATGGAATTAAGAGCGATGAGCCTGTGCTTGTCCTCATGAACCACTCGTCCTTCATAGACCTTGAGATAGCTCTTTCTGTCCTCTATCCCAGACCGGTCAGCATCGTATGTGAGGCGGACGGATTTGTCGGGAAGGAATGGCTGATGAGGCATATCGGGTGCATCCCGACACATAAATTCAATAATGACCTTCCGCTTGTAAGGGACCTCATGTATGCGGTAAGGACATTGAAATCCACTGTTCTTATGTATCCTGAAGCATCTTACTCCTTTGACGGGACAAGTCCGACACCTCTTCCGGAGAGTTTGGGAAAACTGATTAGGTTATTGAAGATTCCTGTTGTCGTAATTACGACCTATGGGGCCTTCCAGAGGGACCCATTGTACAATCTCCTCCGTAAGAGGAATGTGAAGGTCAGTGCCGAAATGAAGATGGTGCTTTCCTCCGAAGAGGCCGCAAAGAAAACTCCTCAAGAGATAAACGCTCTCCTGAAGCCCTATTTCTCTTTCGATCATTTTGCATGGCAGAAGAGAGAGGGAGTGAAAATCACAGAGCCGTTCAGAGCGGAGGGACTTGAGAGTGTACTCTACAAGTGCCCGGTGTGTTCACTTGAGGGCAGGATGACCTCCTCCGGGGACATGCTCTCCTGCTCAGCATGTGGCTCTAAGTGGCATCTTGAGGAAGACGGAAGCCTCAAAGGTAAGGAAGGGGAGAAACATATTCCCGATTGGTTCAAATGGGAGAGAGAGGAGACGGAGAAAGAGATAGAAAAAGGGGAGTACAAGCTGGAGATTCCCGTTTCAATATTCCTCCAGGTCGATATGTCTGCCGTCTATGATATCGGGAGGGGAACGCTGACACATACCATATCAGGCTTCCACCTTAAAGGAGATGATGGGAAAATTGATTACTCTTCATCCCCTCTCGACAACTACTCACTCTCGAGTGACATCTTCTGGTACGAGATGGGTGACATGATCTCAATCGGGGACGAGAGACGCATTTTCTACCTCTTTCCTGACAAGGGATACAATGTGGTTGCAAAGGCCCGTTTCGCAACTGAGGCCATCTACCGTAATGCCATGGCTGAAGTCAGAGGCGTGTAGATTACTTTTTTCCGTTTTCTCTCTATAATGTGGGTATGACAACATTACTCTTGAGTGCGGGGGAGTCTATTAATGAGGCTCTTTTGAATGCACCGGAAGGACCACTGACCATAATGCTCGGAAAGGGTGTATGGGAGGAGAAAGTCTTTATAACAAGGCCCGATGTGACCCTTATCAGTGAAGAGGGTGCCGTAATCACATACTTCGACCGCCATGGTGACAACCGGGACGGCCATATCCTGAATACCGGGGAGAGTGCGACATTCACCGTCGCAGCTCCCAATTTCTCAGCTATCGGGATAACTTTCCGTAACTCCTTCAACTGGCCGGCAGGTGTCAGATGGAATGAAGAGAACGATGAAGGAAAGAAGATGGACCTTCAGGCAGTTGCACTCCGTATCGCATTTGGAGCTACGAGGTCAACGTTCCGTTCCTGTACAGTAGACGGATGGCAGGACAGCCTCTACGTGGACTATGGCGTCTCACTCTTTGCAGACTGTACGATAAGGGGTTCTGTAGATTTTATCTTCGGGGCCGGCTCTGCACTCTTCCAGGGATGTGAGATAGTCTCTCTTGCCCGTGGGTTTGTCACGGCTCCGTCAACCTTTGCCTCCGATGAAATCGGATTCGTCTTCCATGACTCGTCATTCACCCGTACCGAGAGTGTCGGGGACGATACAGTCTATCTTGCACGTCCGTGGTACCCGTCCGGTGCTGAGAACCGTTCCCCGATGGCACTATTCATAGATCCGGAGATGGAAAAGCACATAAACCCGGCTCTCTTTACCGATATGGCATCAAGACGCCCGGGAGAGGAGAAGGTGCTTCACAAGGCCGAAGAAGCCCGGTTCTATATCACAAGTCCGGAGAGAGAGAACATAAAAGCAGAGAAGGCAGACAGCTACCTTGAAGAACTACTGTCGAAGTTTTAGGGCATTGAAGTGTCACTCTGCTACAGCTGACACTGTAATTATTCTGGAAAGGGTCATAGCAGAGAGTATCTGGTGGAGATGTCTTATGTTGGTTGTCAGGATTGAGGGAAATGTTGAGTTATGTTCTTAAACGAATATCTCAAGATAAGCTATGGACCGGAGAATGTAACTTGTGAGGACGACTATGTAAACGTCGAGGACCTCGATTGGTTTAAAGAGGCAAAGGCAAACGAGACTGTGGGAAGTAATCTCAAATTCTACCGCACACGCGATAACCTCACTCAAGCAGAACTTGCCGAGAAACTCTGTACTACAAGGCAGGATATATCTGGAATGGAACGTGGTACCCGTCCGATCAGTAAGAAAACAGCCAAAAAACTTGCTGCTATCTTCAAGACTTCTCCTTCATCATTTATATAAAACCCCATGTCCGCATGTATTTGGTAATACCGAGAGTATTGAAGACTTCCTTCTTGAAGCTGTAGAAGGTTGTATTGAAGAGTTCAATGAGGTAGGTGACAGAATCATCTGGGGAGGAGACTGTGGTTCCTGATGTGTATTCGATAGCCTCAGTGTTTATCTCCTCACTCGATATGCTGAATGACCTCAATGCCCAGAGAGAGGGATCGAACTCGGCTTCAACTACATCCTCTATGTCATCCGGGAGGGCCGGGAAGAAGTTTATCTGGGTAATCTCTTCGACCTCATCTACGCTCATTGCAAAGTATGAAAGAGGCTCAGATGAGTTCTCGTTCGGCATAATGAAGCCTATGGCCTTTATCACAGGATCTGTGTAATCGAGAATGACCTTATAGAAATATTTCGGGACAGCGACGTTGTTCTCCCCGATAGTGTCATACGGACCGTCAGTGAGGACGGGACCAGTCACCACATAGACTTCCCCGTCCGTGTAGGCAATGCTCCTCACCGCAGACTCAAGGTCGCTCCATATGCCGGCATTGAAAGAATGTACCTGTGGACACATGTTTGAGAGGTAGAAAGTGTCGCTCATGGCCTCCTCTGACCATTTGAAGTCGGCAGCGGGAGCCATATGACCACGGTCATAGCCACTCTTTTTGTAGTCATTGAGGCTCGCAGAGTCTGTTGGTATAAGTTCATCAGGTCTGAAGTTGTCCTTTCTCTCTGCTGTCTGTGTGATGACTTCCTCACGCGTGAGGGAGTAGGCAACCCAATACGGCACTTCATACTCTTCCGAGTACGAGAGAGTATATCCCGTATGTGATACGATAATCTCGTCATTCGGACCGATTGGAATCTCGAGGCCGTCTATATAACCGGTACTCTCCAGGCCGACTTCACTCTCGGATGGTGTTATGTAACACAATACAAGGAAGATGACTACAAGGGACAAACCCAGAAGTAGAACCTTAAGCCATGTTTTCTTTTTCTTCTTTCCTGCTGCCACTGCTCTGTTCCTTTATTTTCCTGTATCCTTCTTTTCTTGCCTTCCTGACTGTACCCAGGAGCTTTTTCACTACAGTCTTCTCCTCCCTGGAAAGGGAAGCTATCTCCTTAGTAAACAAATCAAGGTGCTCAATGATTACAACCGGAATGTGAAAAACATTATTTTCCTTCACGGAACTTAATACTTTGTAAATAGCCTCTACAAGGATTTCCCTTTCCTTCCTCGTTGAGGAAGTGAAGAAACTTCTGAGGCTCTCCCCATGGAGTTTGCTCCTTATTGAGAGATCTCTGTCGTAGATGAATGTCTCCTCTTCGATTTTCCATGTGAATGCATCATGCTGGAAGACGCCTATCCCGTCCGATTTGACAACCTTCGGGTCCGGAATGGTATTGAAGAGCACACCGAAAATCGAATAGGAGGGAAGATAACTCTCTGTCTTACCGGTAACAGCCTGCCACCTTGGAGTCTCTGTCATCTCTTCCGGGAGGCCCGGAGCATCGAAGGAGTAGATTTTCTCTATCTTATTGAAGGTGGTCTCCTCAGCCTTGAGTGCGGAGTAGAGTGCAAGGGTTCCTCCCTTGCTGTGCCCGGCTATGATGATTGAATCAGAGTTTGGGGAAATTTCCTCAAGAAATGAAAGTGCCTTCCGCTCAGAGGGAATCTCATCTTCAAAGCCGAGGTTAAGATCCTCCTTCCAACCCGTTATGGACTCATCAGTACCACGGTAGATGAGGATATCGGGAAGGGAATCTCCTTTGAAGACTGCAGCACCGAACTGCTCTTCGTTCTGCCTCTCGCTTGAGAGTGAATAGGCGAAGTGGGATAGAGTGAGAGAAGAGAACCTCTTTGATTGAGCAACTTTTGCCCACAGTTTATAGCGGTTGGTATCGAAACCCGTTGTAAGTTCTATCGGGAGGGGACAGACAATTGGATAGAGCTCTTTGAGGGTCATTCCCTCTCCGTAGTTTTCCACATCCTCGAATCTCTGGTAGATGAGGACAGAGAGGATCAGGGCATCAACTTCCCCGAATGGGAGTGAGGAGAAATCCTTATCTCCCCGCCAGAGCATGTTATCTAAAAGGTTTTTTCGCATTCTTTTCTCTCAAGAAGAAAGATAATCAAAAAAAGGACGATAATCAAAAGAATGAGGAGAGGCGGGCAATAAGTCCGGGAGTCGATGAAAAGCGGGGCCCCGGAGAGTGTGGTGTTGACTCCCCCGACTATAGCTGTGCTGAAGATATTATTCATATAGTGCATTGCCCAGACTGATGTATATGAGAGGGTACAGAGTGAGAGAAGGGATGAAAGAAATCCCCATAGAAAATAAACAGTGAGCTGCACAATCGGGAAGTTAGATGATCCGGTTACCTCCACATTCATCACGTGCGGGATAAGGAAGAAGAAGCCGCATAGAAGAGACAGTGTTACCTTCTCTAATCGCTTTATATCACACTTCTGGGGGGAGTAAATCCTGTGGGGAAGGACACGGAAAACCATTTCCTCAATAAGCGTCTGGGGAAGAAAAAGAATAAGCGATAAAAGAAAAAAGAGAATAGTGTCAGATATGCTCTCACCGCTTCTTCTGATGGTCTTAAATGAGATTAATGAATAGAGTATATATATAACAAGCGTAATTAAGGATACTTTTACAAACTTGCATGTGTTTAACTTATCATCTATATAAGAGAGTATCCCGCGGTGGAAGAAGAAGCGGAGGAGTATCTCAAGAGAGAGAAGCATTACTAAGTGGGGGGTAAAGGCCAGGATAAAGGCACCAATCTTCGTTGATGAGAAGAAGTAGGTTCTCCCGAGAACGGAAAGGAGCATCCCTCCCGGGAAGAGCCACATGAAGAGGGTAATCAAAAGGATAAGGATATACTTTGTTCTCTCAGTGTCTGATTCTTTCAATTGCTCTTTCAATCCTATCGAGTGCGCTCTTTACTTCATTGAAGTTCGTTCCATAGTTGAAGCGCACAAACTCCTTGTATTGCTCCCCGAACCAGCTTCCGTCATTCATGCATACTGCTGCCTCAACACCGAAGAAACGTGAGAGGATGCCACCTTCAGGGGAATTGTATTTCTCTTTATTTGAGAGAACCTCTTTTTCAATCAAAGGATAGACTTCCCTGCAGTCGAGGAATGTGACGAATGATGAGTTTCCCTTCACCTTCCTGATTCCGCATTCATGCTCTACAAAGAATGATTCGATATAATCGGAATTCCTCTTGAGGTAGCAGCAGAGTTCCCTGTTGTATTCATCACACTCCGTGTAGGCTTTTTGTGTCATCTCCCCGATGAAGTATCCCGGAGTTGTGAGCCAGAGTGCCTCCTCATGTCTCTTCCACCTGTCTTTCATTTCACTATCGGAGAAGACGAGGAAGGCAGAGTGCTCCCCTGCGAGGTTGAATGTCTTTGAGGGAGCCATGAATGTTATTGTCTTTGCTCCCACTTTCTCATTAGCCTTTCCCATCGGTATATGAACGTATGTGGGATGTACCAGGTCGGCGTGAATCTCGTCCGAGAGTACCGGTATATTGTACTTCTTCCCGATTTCAAGTACCGCCCTCAGCTCTTCTTCCCTGAATACAATCCCGGTGGGGTTATGAGGGGAGCAGAAGAGAATCATTGAAGCACTCTCTGCTTTCTTCTCAAGCTTTTCAAGGTCTAATGAGAAAGCGGTGTCTCTATAGTCGAGTTCAAGTTCGTCCATAATGCGTCCAGAGAGGGAGCAGAGTTCCCTGAATGGCCGGTAAGTCGGACTTGGGATTATGATCTTGTCACCTTTCTTTGTAAAGAGTTCTATGGCAGAGGCAATACCATGAAGAAGTCCCATTGAGTATGATACGTCTTCCGGTGAGACATCCCAGTTGTGCTTGCGTTTGAGCCATGAGGAGAAGACAGCATTAAGGTCATCAAATACAGGGTAGCCGTAGACTCCGCTCTCTGCAATTTCTTTTGCCTTATCGACAACGGCGGGAGGCGCAAAGAAATCCATGTCGGCAACCCAGAAAGGCCTTGCCTCTATGTTGGCTGATATTCTCTCTATAGCTTTTTTATTCCATTTTACACAGTTTGTACCCTCTCTGACGGGTGAGATATCGAATGAAGTCATATTGAAATATTAGATTAAAACAGGAAAAAGAGAAACAACTCATGATATCAAGCGAACAGAAATGAACGAAAACGGGACAACATGTTTCCTGACAATCTCTTGTATGCTATGTTGACCGTAATGAAGAAATTTGCTTTGCAATTTTTCTGTTACTCTGTCCTAACAGGTGTTATATTCAGTTTATGTTATATTCAATCTACTGCGACGAAACGCGACATTTACTTCATGATGACTCCCGCTATATGGTTATTGGCTGTGTTTGGTGTTCGAAAGAAAAAGTAAAGGAAATTCACCAAGCCATCCGCCTGATTAAAAAAGACAATAACATTAACCCGGACGGTGAGCTTAAGTGGGCTAAAATTTCCAAAGGAAATTTAAACGTATATAACCAGCTGGTTAACTATTTTTTTGACAATGCGGATATCTGTTTCAGGGCAATAGTAATTGATAAGAAAAATCTAAATCATGAATTTTTCAATCAGTCTCATGATGAATGGTATTACAAAATGATGTATCAGCTGATACACACCCTCTTAAGCGCTCAAAACCAGTATCAGATATTTCTTGATTACAAAGATTCATTGAGCGGGCAACGAAGTGCCAAGTTATATGACGTGTTATGTAATGACATGTACGATTTTGGTAGGAAAAGAATTACTAACGTCCAATATCTACCGTCTAATGAGATTGGGTTGTTGCAATTATGTGATATATTAATCGGGGCTATCGGATATCATCAGTCAGGTCTCAAAACCAATGAAGGTAAACTCAGTATTATCGACCAGATTAAAAAACGAAGCAGATACTCACTTTCCGAGCGGACACCTTTATCTGAAAAGAAATTCAACTTATTCTTCTGGGAAGGTCAGAACAGAAAATGATAGAGTTGCCTCCCATAATATCAAGACGAGATTTCCCAACTGACGAAGAAATCATCAAAGAAGCATACCGGATTTTCTTACGCGACTTTATCCAGTTTCCTCCCAAATTCAGAGCCCAAACTGTCCAGACAAGAAAAGAAATGATGGCGAATAATTACAACAAAACATTCTGGCACATCATCACAGAAGGAGATCACAGAGAGAGCGATAACATAATACAGGACAGACTTGAACGTATCCCCTGGATTAACCCAATAATCGAAGGTCAACCTGACAATGCATGGTATGTATGGACAGAAAGTGGTAATGGTAGATGCGGAAAAAACAGGGAAAGAATACACATTTACTCTTCTCAGATGCGGTATCTGATAGTGATTGAACGCGACCTTAAAACAGATAAGGATGTTTTTTGGACTGCTTATCCGATTG
>CAVIAZ010000032.1:0-16370 GCA_963640795.1 bacterium
GCACAATTGACAACAGAGCACCCTCCAGCAAATAACCAGAGGGTGCAGGGAATAAATATCCTTTTATCTTTTGCAAAAAAGAGGCCTACTCCTAAGAATAAGCCTCTGCAACAAAGAGAATAATGTTTTTTATTTGATAATCTTCTCTGTCTCGCCGTCAAAGAGATATACTCCCTCAAGCGGGATGTAGAAGTCAAACTTGCTGTCCATCTCGGGGGTATCGTGTGGATTGACCTTGAGGATAGATTTCACACCATCCATGTCAATGTAGACGTTGGTGTTGTCGCCAAGAAGTTCACTGAGCTCAACTGTGCTTGAAAGCTTGTAGCTCTCGCCCTCTTCCTTAAGGGTGATTGCCTCAGGTCTGAAACCGAAGACAATTTCCTTTCCTTCGTACTTTGCTGCGTCTCCCTTACTCAGTTTCTTTGAGAGGTCAATTACATTCTTTCCGACATTGATCTTTCCGCCCTTGAGAGTTGCACGGACGAAGTTCATCGGAGGCTCTCCGATGAAGCCTGCAACGAAGACGTTGACCGGGTTGAAGTACAGTTCGTACGGTGTTCCCACCTGCTGTATATACCCCTCTTTCATGACGACAATCCTGTCAGCCATTGTCATGGCCTCTGTCTGGTCATGGGTGACGTAGATAGTCGTAGAACCTGTCTTCTTGTGGATTTCAGTAATCTCGGAGCGCATTGTGACTCTCTGCTTTGCGTCCAGGTTGGAGAGAGGCTCGTCCATGAGGAAGATGTTTACCTTCCTTATTATGGCTCTTCCTACAGCGACACGCTGTCTCTGTCCACCGGAGAGTGCCTTCGGAAGACGATCAAGATAATCTGTAAGCCCGAGAATCTGGGCAACGTTCTTTACCTTCTCCTCGATGATATCTTCGTCTATACCTTCAAGTGTCAGACCGAAGGCAAGGTTGTCATAGACAGTCATCTGCGGATAGAGGGCATAAGACTGGAATACCATTGCAATTCCCCTGTCCCTGGGGCCTTTCTCGTTGGCTCTGTCGCCATTGATGAGGAAGTCACCCTTACTGATGTCCTCAAGACCTGCAATCATTCTAAGAGTCGTACTCTTACCACAACCGGACGGTCCGACAAAAACGATGAACTCTCCCTTTTCAATTGAAAGATTGAAGTCATGCACTGCATGGAATCCGTTAGGATAAATCTTGTTTATATCTTTTAAGATAAGGTATGGCATTACTCGTCTCCTTTAGCTTTTCTTTTAGCGTCTCCGATTATCTTCTTCCCCAGCTTCTTCAATGCCAGGAAAACGGAATCGAAGGCCAGGTAGAACAACCCGAATGTGAAAGGCTCCATTGCGAAAATCACAACACCAGTCTTTCCTGTTATTTTCATCAAAATGGCATTTAATACCGTGTATGTGAAATAAACCATGAAAACAACCAAGAAGGAATAAATCACATTGAATATGAGCGACATGTACCCTTTTTTGGGGAACATCATCCACCTGTCGTACTCCCCGTCCTCTTTTGCTATGAAGCGGAATATGTTGTTCTGGAGAATGTCCACAACAAATCCCATAACAAGAGAAGTCACGAAGTACAGATCCAGACTCGACGGGATATACATCCCGAGACCCCAGACTATGAAGTAACAGACTACTCCGGCGAACCAGAACTTCAATAGAAGTGCCTTCGAGAGTGTCGGCAGCTTTATTTTCGAGGGGGTTTTGTATTTATTGAGCTCCTCAGGAGAATACTCAGGGGTATTCTCCTTTGTTGCAGATACAAGCTCCTCGATGGCCTTGCTCTTTCCGGTGTAATCCTCACTTCCCTTTCCCATCAATTCTCTCCCGAGATATCGATAGCTTCCATGTTATCATAGCTATCGACTTCGACAGCTGTGTTAATCTTCCTCAGAAGCTTGGTGTAAAGCGGAAGCAATATCACCAATCCAAGGGAGATCCCCAGGAAAATCATATGATTGGAAAGAACGTCAGCAGCCGTCTTTATGTACATCGTACTTGCTGTCACGGCAATCGGGTTATCGGCTCTGTTGACTGCACTGTAGATGATTGACCTATAGTGGAAGTCAGCATAGAAGATGATTCCCGTCATGACGAAGAGAAGGATGAGCATTGGCTTGTTGACCTTCTTCCTGTGAGGGAATGCATTGAGAAAGCAAACCAGACTCAATATTGAGAAGAGCATGGTTGCGAACCCGCAGAGTCCCATCCCGGCACCCTGAATCTTTGCCGTTGTATCGGAAATACATGTAAGATTGAGGGCATAATACAGGAAAGTCAGCACATAAGCGACCAGAGCAATACGCTGGGGATTACGCTTGAGTGAAACTATCTTCTTTCTTCCCCATTCCTTAAAGCCTTTTCTCTGACTCATGCTTTCTCCTCCTTAACAATACGCTTTGTAGTCTCCTTATCGAAGAAATGCATCCTGTCAAAAGACACCTTAGCCTCGTCTCCGTTCTTGTAGTCACACCAGCCACGGAGCTTACCGGTAATCTTGTCGGCAATCTTTCCGTCATTCATTATATGGCCGTGTACAAGAGTGTTCATTCCGAGGTTCTCGTTCGAAGTGACCTTGATAGTCACATCTTCACCCTTCTTGACATTCTCCGGTCTGACGCCGAGGACGATTTCCTTTCCGTTATATCTTTCGAGCGTCTCCGCATCCTCGTCACTGAGAGGAATCGAGTATCCCTTGCCGACAAGTCTCTTGCCGTCCACCTTCACTTCGAAGAAGTTCATCGGAGGAAGGCCGATGAAGCCTGCAACGAAGAGGTTGGCAGGAGTATCGTAGAGCTCGAGAGGAGTTCCGACCTGCTGCACGTGTCCCATGGACATACACACAATCCTGTCAGCCAGAGTCAATGCCTCTGTCTGGTCGTGTGTGACATAGAGCATTGTGGCATTGAGTCTCTTATGAAGAAGGAGAATCTCTCTTCTTGTTGAACCTCTGAGCTTAGCATCCAGGTTGGAGAGAGGCTCGTCAAAGAGGAAGACCTTCGGGTTACGTACGATGGCACGTCCCATTGCGACACGCTGTCTCTGTCCGCCGGAGAGCTGGCTCGGCTTCTTATTGAGCTGTGTTGTGAGATTGAGGATATCTGCGGCAGCAAGAACCTTCTTGTGGATGACATTCGGATCTTCTTTTCTCAGCGTAAGCGAGAACGCCATGTTCTCATATATAGTCATATGACCATAGAGAGCATAGTTCTGGAAGACCATTGCCATATCTCTATCCTTTGCAGGAGTCTGGGTAATGTCCTTTCCGTCGAGAAGAAGATGACCGTTCGAAATATCTTCCAATCCGGCTACCATTCTCAGCGTGGTGCTCTTTCCGCAACCTGAAGGACCGACAAGAACTATAAGCTCTCCGTCCTTTACATCCAGGTTGAAGTCGAAGACTGCCTGGACTTTATTATCATATATTTTGTCGATATGCTGTAATTTAAGTTCAGCCATTAGTCTCTCCTTTTCTCTTCACCGAGAGTTGCAATGTAGCTATGGAGTGTCCTTGATCTCACTATACCGACATATGCGCCCACAAGAAGGCAGATACCGGAGAGGATCAGATAGATGAGGCATCTTGTAAACTGCCCGTTTTCCATGACAACTCTTTCTACAGACTGCACGGTTGCTGTTGCATGATGAGCCCTCATTGGGAGGATGAATATCCTGACAAACTGCAGAACACCAAGAACAGCCATTATATAAGAATAGCGTTCGTTATACTCTTTGACTCCCTCGCTTGAGAGGAATGCAAGAAGCATAAAGAGCAGGTTATATACGATCGAAGCCCCGATAAGAATGGTGTAGTAGTAGGTGCTCACGTCACTCTTATAGATGGAGACAAAGTAGAATACGTCCAGAAGAATGGCAATGAGACACAGATTGGAGCTCATTTTGTTCTTTATATAGCGCATTCTGTCTTTTTTGATTAATGCATCGTCCAGTTCTTTCATGCTTTTTCTCCCTCCCCGATAAGTCTCTGCTCTTCTTTCATGAGCTTGATTTTCCAAATTGTGTTGTATACGAGAAGCCCTGCAGAGGCAAGACAGACAAGTGCGACAGCATAATGGATGTCGAACCAGAATGTTGACTCTGTGTACTTCTGGTTGAAGAGCTCGGCATACTCCTTCAGCTCCTCAAAGTTGACCTGAAGCCACTGTCCCTTATAAATCCCGATCTCGATGTGTGACCATATGACAAGGTAAAGGGTAAAGATGACAAACAAAGCAATTGCAATGTAATTACCCACATAGTATTTTCTTCTCTTGTTTGTCTGGGAAATGAAGAGATAAACACCGAGGATGAGATAAATAATGGATGCGATCAGGAAGCTCTTGTTAAAGCCCTGCATGTTATAATAAACAATTGAACCGGTAACCCACGTTTCCGTGTGGTCGTTCGGGTTGGTCATAGTAGTATAAAGGCTGTCATACAAGTCAGTCATAATACCAAGTGAATAAATGAAAACTATGACACCGGCAATAAGTGCGATGTAACAGATTATGTTCTGAAATGTCATCTGTTTCTTATACATAACCGTCCTCCTAGATTATATATCCCGGAGAGGGGGAAACCCCTCCCCGAGGTTATTTTTTACTTGCTTAAGCTCTTATAGAACTCAAGGTCACGATCCCAAGCTCTCTGCTTGAGAGAAAGATACTGCTTGCCATTCCACTCTGAGGTGACCTTAGCTGCTGAAGTAGAAGCATCGGTAGCTCCGTCGAGTGTGTAGCCGGAAGCAATCTGAGTACAGAAGATGTTGGTTCCGCCCTTGGATGTGCTGAACTGGTTGGTAAGCTCGGTATATCCATTGAGCATGTCAATCTCAACCTTCGTGTTCGGGAGGGTTGTCGGGATTGATGTATACCACATGTTATCTTCGACAGCCAGCTCAGGATGCTTGATAGTTCCAAGAGCGATTGCTGTTGAGATATATCCAGCGCCTTCCTTACCGACTTCAACTGTGCACTGATATTCGAAAGCCTGGCTCTTTGCAAATGAGAGAGTTGATCCGAGATACATGCGGGCAAAGTTGGTGTAGTTGCCGTTTGCATATTTCCAGAGATATTCCTCTGTGATGTCAGCGATCACCGGCATTTCCTTACCGTTGAAGTTGAATGTGACGTAAGAACCGTCAGAGTTGGTCTTGATGAAGACATCCGGACCATAGCTCATGAGGATCTGTCCCTTCTCACTGAATGCATAGTCAATGAGAGCGAGAGCAGCATAGAGCTTGTTCTCGTCGTTGCCGACGCCAGCCTTGCTGATTGCCCATCCATCTGTCTTAACAGAACGCCAGGATTCTGTGAATCTCATGTATGTTCCGTTTGCGTTGGTGCCGTCGTACCAGCGAGCAACAGGAATCATGACACACATATACTTCTCGCCGTCCTGGAGCTTAGTCTCGTTCAGGAGAGTCTGAGTCTGGTTGTAGTCATAACTCATGAAGCCGAGGTCATTCTCGAGCATTGTGGAGGAGCTTTCCTTGCTGTTGTCGATATAAGACTTAGCAATGAGGCCTTCCTTAGCCATTGCGTTCATTCTTTCGAGAGCAAGATATGTGTCTGCTTCCT
Source organism: bacterium (assembly GCA_963640795.1). Lineage (GTDB taxonomy): Bacteria > Spirochaetota > Spirochaetia > Sphaerochaetales > Sphaerochaetaceae > Ornithospirochaeta. The sequence continues at coordinate 5,580 of CAVIAZ010000032.1, forward strand.
GGCGGGCATCCTTGAGGTTGCCTTCGCTGTCGAAGTAGAGATAATCCTGTCTTGATTCGAGTCCTCTTACGCCGAAGAGAGTACCAGCGAATCTGAAGAGGTCAACCTTTCTCTGGTTGTTGTTGTCTTCTCTGCTGAAGAGACCCTGGACGGTGTCTGTCCCGTTGAGGGTATAAGCATTGGCAACAACACACCTCAGGAGAGCCACGAGCTCATCAGCATCCCATGCTGCGTTCTGGCCTGCGAAGAGGTTGGATCTTGTTGTTCCATAATAGCCGTCATAAGCTTCATCGATATACTTTCTGAGCATATTGACAGCCTCAACACCTGTGACTGTTCCCTTCTGAAGAGCAGCGTTCATTGTAGAGACAATGTTTCCTGCCTTGTCGTAGTTCTTAGTCAGGGTGATTACCTTTGATCCGTCGAGGCTGACTGCATCGACAGAAACTTTGCCGGATGTCGGCATATATGGCTGATAGACAGCTGCGTTGAGAGTTCCGGACTTCTCAGCCTTGAACTCGCCTTCTCCGTCGAGGAGCTTCTGGAGCCAGTCGACTCTCATGAGAGGCATTCTCTCAACGTCGTTAACACCGTCAAAGTACGGTGAGAAATAGATAGCGCCAGTTGAAGTGTCGCCTGTGATGGAAAGTCTGACGATCGGGTTAGCATCAAGGTAAGCCTTGAAGTTCGGCATCATGTCGAGATACTCGGCAATATTAACGAAGCTTCCCTTAACACCATAGTCGTTGAGAGAAACTGCGTTTCCAGACACGAGGTCAACATCGCCAAGTCTTTCAGCCCAGTACTTCAGCTCGTTAGATGCGCTGTTTCCCTGGTACTTATCCTCAAACTGGATACCGAGGATATTTTCAACTTCAACCCAGGTCGGCTTGAGGTCGCCCGAATGATATGTGACGCCTGCGAGCTCAATTCCGTCTCCGGCTGTGTCAGCATCAAAGGCAATACCTGTCTTTTTGCTGTTATAACCGGTAGCCATCCTGAGAACTGTACCCTCAGCATATTCAAGCTTCTTGACTTCCTCTACAACAGGAGCACTTGCTGTCTCAACAGCCGTTGTTGTTCCGGTTGTTGTAGAAGCAGCAGCTTCTGTTGTTGTATTTATCTGCTGCTTTCCACAGCTTGAGAAAATACTTAATACAAGAAGAATTCCAAGAGCAATTGTTAATGTCTTTTTCATATTGTTAGATTCCTCCAATAACCTATTTTTAATCATTCTTTAACGCCACCGACGTTAACACCCTTTGCAAAATACTTCTGTATGAAAGGATAGATAACGAGGATAGGAACTATTGAACATACGATCAGGGCGTAGATCATGCTGTCCGAAGCAAACACTTCGTTCCACCCTGCCATTGCCTCCGGGTCGGTATACTCCTCGAGCATAAGTCTGATGTAGACCATGAGAGGATGCTCGTTGGAGTTACTGATCATCTGGCGAGCCCAGAAGTAACCGTTCCATCTTGAAATACCGAAGAAGAGAGCGACGGTTGCGATTGTTGACTTGCTCATCGGCAGGTAGACCTTGCTGAGTACCTGGAACTCTGTAGCTCCGTCAACGATTGCAGCTTCCTCGATGTCCTGGGGGACACCCTCGAAGGCATTTCTGAGAAGGATAATATTCATGGCAGCCATACCCATTGCGATGATGACCAGCCACTTGTCATCTGTGATTCCTATACCGTTGAACACAGTCTTTGTGCTCAGGTAGTTGAGGTATTGAGGGACAATACCTGCACTGAACCACATGGTGAAAACCAGGAAGAAGTTGAAGAACTTCCTGAAAAGGAGTCTTTTCTTAGAAAGTGCATAAGCTCCGAGGATTGAATAACCCAATGCCCAGATAGTTCCGAACAGAGTTATATAGAGTGTGTTGGAGTATGCATTCCAGAACATGTTGTTGCTGAACATTCTTCCGAAAGCCTCGAACTGGATATCTTTCGGGAAGAGGAGAACTTCAGAATACTCAACAGCCCTTCTTCCGCTGATGGAAGAGGAAATAGCATAGACAAACGGATAAAGACAGCTAAGAGCAAAGATGGTAAGAAGGGTATAGCTGATTATCTTGAAGATAAGTTCTGTGGTTTCAAGTTTTCTTTTCATCTTCTCCCTCCTTAGTAAAGTGATACGTTAGATGCCTTTCTGGCAACTGTATTTGCCCCGATAACAAGGAGCATACCGATTACGTTGTTCATCATCTCGGCAGCCGAGGCAATTCCCTTCATGGCACCCGAGAGACCGTAACGCTGGGCAAATGTCGAAACGACGTCAGCTGTCACGTATGTGTTCTCGTTATAGAGAAGAAGGACCTTCTCGTATCCGATGCTCAAGAGAGACCCGATCTTGGTGATGAGCATGATTACGATAGTCGAGAGGATACACGGGATGACGACATAGCGCATCTGAGCCATCTTTCCGGCACCGTCAATCTGGGCAGCTTCATAGCTGGTCGGGCTGATTGCGATGATAGCCGCAAAGTAGACTATGGACGAATAGCCTGCATCTTCCCAGATACCGCTGAGCTGGTAGATTCCCCTGAAGAAGTTCGGGTTGTTCAAGAGACCGGCATTTGCAGTCTCATGGGTAATCCAGCCGATTTTCTCCAAGAGCTGTGAAATAATACCATAGCTTGTTGTAAGAGCACCCTGCTTTACAAGCATGGTCACCAAGCTTGTCATGACAACTGTTGACATGAACTTCGGAAGGTATGTCAACACCTGGTAAACACTTCTTGCAACATTACTTCTTACCTCATTGAAGAAGAGTGCAAGGATGATAGGAACCGGGAAGCCGAAGCAGAGTCCGTAGAAAGAGAGCAGGAATGTGTTCCTGAGTGCTCTCCAGAACTCTGTAGAGAGGGCATCCCCTCCTACAAGGAGACGTCTGAAATATGAGAAGCCGGAGAACAGCTGCTCTGAGACAGGCAATACCTCGTCAGACACCTTGAAACATCCCAGAAGTTCATACATCGGGAAGTATCTCCAAAATAGGAAGACCAGAAGCATAGGAAGGAGCATGACATAGAGTCGCCAGTCTTTGGCAATTGCACGTCCGACATGCAGCCAGTAGTGCTTCTCAACGTCGTCCCTTACCTTCTGCTCGCTATCTTCGTGATAGGTTTTTGTAATCTCGTCATAAACAAGATAATCAGAAGCTGTGACCTTCATTCTTATTCTCCTCTTCTTCTCTATTAAGCCTTCTCAAATATGATATCTGGTCCTCGAACACTCCATCGCGTTTTCTGACAACCAGGATGACTATCAGGGCAAAAACCCCGGAAAGTGCATCTGTTGTATAAAAACCGAGGAAAGAACCGGTTCCAGATCCCACCAAGAGAGAGACCAAAGCCCTTCCTGTCTGCATTACCACCGCCATAAGGACGGCAAACAGTGCAGAAAGAAAAGCGCTGTTACTAATTTTTTCCTTTCCAACCTTCACCATCAGCAGATAAACCGCCACCGATAGAAGATTGCCTCCCGCATACACCAGGACCGTCTTCATACCGGCTCCAAGAGCCAGGGCAAGCACAAGTCCGCCTAGTGCACCATAAGGCAGGCCGTACAGAGACCACCTCATGTAAAGAATCAGGGTTAACGCAGGAACAAGAGATAGCGTATACGGCTGCTCCTTGAACCATGAACTGCCGGCTTTTGCTATGAGAGTCTCGAAAATTACAAGCATTGCGATCCATATGGTGATGTCTATCGCTTTATACCTTGTAAGACTGTTCTCTCTCTCCATTGTCCACCCGTTTGTTTAATTTTGTCCCACTTTCCTCAACCCGCAAACAGTAGTCGTAACTATTCATAGAGTTGTCAGAAAAGTGCAACCTTGACTTTACTCCTCGACAAGTATCTTTTCGACACCCTCGACAACCACATTTTCAAGGGATATGTCTGCAAAACGCACCCTTATTCCCTTCTCTTTCACGTCCGGAAGCCCCTTGTACATCTCCGATTCCTTCGGCTCAAGAGAGGAAGCCTCCACTGAGAATGAGGAATTCCTGATTACCACATCCCCGATATGGGATTCCGGAAGCCCCACAATGAAACCTGCAGAGCTCTTACACCCCTTCGCAACCACATTGTCGATGAGGATATTCCTGATCCGGGGAGTATGTTCTGTGACCGGAAGAGGATCAAGGGAAAAGAGGGGTTCATTATCGGCACCACACTTGTAGTACATATTGAACGTGACAGGACAGAGACACCCGTCAATTGAGATATTCCTGAACTCCAGGTTCTCTATGAGGCCTCCCCTGCCCCTTCTCGTCTTTATCCTTATTCCCCTGTCAGTTCCAAGGAAATTACAGTTTCTGAAGACTACATCCCTGATTCCTGCAGCAGTCTCACTTCCAATTACCGCTCCACCATGAGCAGAGGAAACCGTACAGTTCTCAACAAGGACATTGTGGGTGGGAGCATTTGCAGCAATACCATCAGCATCAGCTCCGCTCTTGATACATATACCGTCATCCCCGACATTGATGTAGCAACCACGGATTACCACGTTAGTACAGCTGTCGATATCGAGTGCATCGGTATTCGGGCTGTCTGCAGGGTTGAAGATGGTAATATTCTCAATTTTTATATCGTCAGTAAATATTGGATGTACAGTCCAGAACGGGGAGTTAATCAGCTTGACTCCAGAAAGAGTCACATTATGGCACCTGTTGAACTGGACCAATGCCGGTCTCAGGAACTGGAACTGTCTTCCACCACCACCGGACGGCTGCTTTTCGTAGCCTACGTTCAGAGAGGCAAGTTCCTTCTCATACTTCGTCTCCGGCCCCTTAGCATTCGCTTTCTTCTCCCTCAGGGCCTTCCACCAGTTTCTCCCGGAGCCGTCAATGACACCGGAGCCAGTCACAGAGACATTCTCTGCATTCTCTGCGTAGATACAAGGATGCATAGCCCAGCATCTTGCGCCTTCCCAGCGGGTATATACCGGCCTGTAAAGTTCGGGATTATCTATGAATTTTATAATAGCTCCGTCAAGGAGATTTAATGTCGTATCAGATTTCAGTGTAACCGGCCCCGTCATCCATATCCCGGACGGAACGTCGATAATCACACCGGGGTTACTGAAGGCCTCTTCAAAGGCCTTTGAGTTATCCCAGGAGCCGTCACCATGGGCCCCAAACCGGGTAATACTGATGTGCTCTCTATTGTCCATACGGCATAATTTTCCAATGGATTATGATTACTTTAACGCTCACTCGTTGGATAAAACAGTAATTATTTTACATAGACTTAACAAATTAAAACGACATAACTCTCTACAGTACAGCCAATTACATCAAGAGCAGAAAAGATAGGCATAAAAGAAGACACAAAGATTCAAGAGGAAGATAGAATAACAAAAAAGGAGAAGAAACAGATGCTCAGACTTCTGATCAAATATAAGGCCAAAGAAGGTAAGGCAAGAGAGTTCATTTCATATGTGAAGGACTCTGGAATCCTTGATTCAATCAGAAAGGACGAAGGATATATAAGTTACAGCTATTACATAGATGCCTTTGATGAAGATACCATCCTCCTTGTAGAGGAATGGAAGGATAGGGAGTGCCAGCAGAAACACATAGCCGCCCCTCATATGAAAGCCCTCCTTGAAAAGAAGAAGGATTACATAAAAGAGACTTCCGAGCTCTGAGAGAAATACTATGAACCGGCTATACGCTTAGTAAATTTCCTTGCCATTCTCTAGCTTTTTACGCCCTGATGTATATAATGATTGGGCTGGCCGATTTGATTTTAGAAGTTTTTTCCTAACAGAATCACGGTCAGGCCGTATATAGTTGTATAAAGACTTTATATATTAAGGAAGTACAAGAAATGGAACTTAACGATAAACTGCTTGAGAAAGCAAAAGAAGCAAAATCTGCTGAAGAACTTGTCACTCTTGCAAAGGAAAACGGTATTCAGCTTACCGACGAAGAAGCAAAAACATACTTTGCAAAGCTCAATGCCAAGGAAGGTGAGCTTGCTGACGATGAACTCGATAACGTAGCTGGTGGCAGGAAGTGTGGAACAATCTACAAGGACGGAAGACCGGTGGTAACGTGTTTGAACAGCTGTGAACACTATCTGTATGAATTTCATTATGAGTGGTGGAGAGAGGATCGTGGTAACGGTGACGGGAAATGCCACGAATGCACGTACTATAAAAAGCAAGGCTATCTGTTTATTTGCACCTGTCCCGAGAGGTACGAAAACTGATTCGGAAAAACTGATTAATTTTGAGCCAATAAGGAAGTAAGAGAAATGAATCTTAATGAAGGAATGCTTGAGAAAGCAAAGACTGCAAAAACACTTGAAGAATTTACCGCTGTCGCAAAGGAAAACGGCTTTGAGCTCACAGCAGAAGAGGCAAAAACCTATTTTGCTCAGCTCAATCCAAAAACCGGAGAGCTTAACGACGACGAACTAGATAACGTAGCCGGCGGAAAGAAATGCGGAACACTTTACGATGATGGACGTCCAATTGTTGTTCCATCCTCAAACACCTGTGAATACTGGAAAGATAAAACTACCTGTGAAGTAATTCCAGAAGGTGGAAAATGTAGTAGCTGTATCCATTGTCACACCAGAAAGTTTGGGTGGGTTTGCATGGCTAAAGAAAGATACAATAACTAATTAGGATATCTTAACTGTTTAAAGGTTTTTATTATGGTAAATAATCTTACAGACGAAGTGCTTGAAAAAGCAAAAGAAGCAAAAACAGCTGAAGAGCTTATCGCACTGGCTAAGGAGAACGGCATCGAACTAACAAACGAAGAGGCAAAGACATATTTTGCAAAGCTCAATGCCAAGGAAGGTGAGCTTGCTGACGATGAACTCGATAACGTAGCTGGTGGCAGGAAGTGTGGAACAATCTACAAGGACGGAAGACCGGTGGTAACGTGTTTGAACAGCTGTGAACACTATCTGTATGAATTTCATTATGAGTGGTGGAGAGAGGATCGTGGTAACGGTGACGGGAAATGCCACGAATGCACGTACTATAAAAAGCAAGGCTATCTGTTTATTTGCACCTGTCCCGAGAGGTACGAAAACTGATTCGGAAAAACTGATTAATTTTGAGCCAATAAGGAAGTAAGAGAAATGAATCTTAATGAAGGAATGCTTGAGAAAGCAAAGACTGCAAAAACACTTGAAGAATTTACCGCTGTCGCAAAGGAAAACGGCTTTGAGCTCACAGCAGAAGAGGCAAAAACATACTTTGCCAAGCTCAATGCAAAGGCCGGAGAGCTTGCTGATGATGAGCTTGGAGATGTAGCCGGCGGAAAGAAATGCGGAACACTTTACGATGGTGGACGTCCAATTGTTATTCCATCCTCAAACACCTGTGAATACTGGAGAGATAAAACTACCTGTAAAGCAATTCCAGAAGGTGGAAAATGTAGTAGCTGTCTCTATTGTCACACCAGAACGCTTGGGTGGGTTTGCATGGCTGCAGAAAGATACGATAACTGATTAGTAACAATTAAAGACTTATGCGGCAGAATGTCTGCCTGCGAAAATTTGGAGTGTGGAAACTTGTATTGCATATTAAATGAAAAGATAGCTCTGCGTTCATGGGTGCGTTCCCCTTACGCTTATTACATGAGGGAGAGAAGGGACGCAGAGAGACTCAAGAAGGAAGAATATGATCTTTTAAAACTTTGCGACGGTGAGCATGACCTTGAAGAGTCAATTCTCTTGAAGAAACTTATCATGTCGGGATTCGTGAAACCCTGCAAGAAGGGAGAGTATAAACTCTCTCCATGGCAGGACAAGACCTACGATAACCGCTACTTCCCCGCAATGAACTGGATGATTACCGGGAAGTGCAATTATAACTGCCTGCACTGTTTCAACGCAGCAGACAACGCCCCACTTCAGAGCGAATGGTCACTTGAGGAGGCAAATAACCTTCTTGACCAGGCAAGGGACTGTGGTATAAACGGCTTCACTATCACCGGTGGGGAACCAATGCTTCATAAGAACTTCTTTGAGATTCTTGAAGGCATTTATAACCGTGATATGTATGTCTTCGAATTGAATACGAACGGACACTTCATCAATCAGGAATCCCTCGACAGGATGAAGAAGATTGGCTGTGTTCCGCTTATGAAGATTTCGTTTGACGGAATAGGCTGGCATGACTGGTTGAGAAACAAGAAGGGTGCAGAGGCTGATGCCCTCAGGGCAATCTCCCTTTGTGTCGAGAACGGTTTCCCTGTCAAAGTCCAGGCTAATGTCCACAGGAAGAATGTCGACGTCATGCTCGATACGGTGAGGATGCTCGACAAGATGGGTGTAAAGGAAACCCGTGTTATAAGAACAACCGAGGCACCACGCTGGGAGCAGAATGCAGACGGCGCAACTCTTACCTTCAAAGAATACATGGATGCTATGCTTGAGCTCTGGGACAAATATTCCCACGAAGAGCACAAGATGGACCTGACAGCATGGCAGATAGGATCCATGATGCCGAAAAACAAATGCTACCTTATATCATCAGTAGAGTGTGCTAGTGGAGAGTACCGTCCAAATGCACCTGTATGTAAAGGAAACCGTGGAATGATTGCTGTTGCGGCTAACGGAAACGTTTTCCCCTGTCATCAGATGTCGGGATACTATGAGCAGCATAACGATGTTTTGGGTAATCTTAAGAAAGACAGCCTGAAAGAGCTTATCTCCGGCGGAAGATATATGGATGAGATTTGCACGACAGTCGGCACACTGAGAGAAGTTAATGAGAAGTGTGGAAAGTGCAAGTATTATGAGTATTGCTGCGGAGGCTGCAGAGCTATCGCACTTGCCCTTACTGGTGACAAGATGGCATCCGATCCGTCAAAGTGCTTCTTCTTCGAGAACGGCTACTATGACAAAATCGTGAAGATAATGGACGGCTGGCACAACCTGACGGTCATAAAGGAATGATTCTGGGAAGGAGCCAAGTGCCTCATGTCACCATGTCAGATGGTTGAGAGGGACTCAAAGCTCCAAGATTCTATCAAAGAGACAACACGGAAGGCTTGAATACTTTCCGTGTTATGTTTACAGTTTTCTTTCTAACAAAATCACTGTTGGGACGTATATATAAGTGAAAACTGTATTTTAATGAGGAAAAAAATGGACGAAAAATTACTTGAAAAAGCAAGACAAGCAAAAACCCCGGAAGAGCTTATTGCTCTTGCAAAAGAAAAGGGTGTCGAGCTGACAGAGACTGATGCAAAAGCATATTTTGAAAAGCTCAACACAAAGGGTGGAGAGCTTGCTGATGATGAACTCGACAATGTTGCCGGCGGTAGAAAATGCGGGACAATGTACTATATGAACAGGCCGATTATTACAGCCTGCAACTCCTGTGAACTCTATGAAGATGAAGTAACACGAAGTACTGAGCTGAGAGGTATGTGCGGTTCCTGCTATTACAGTAAAACTTTGGACATCTTCCTGGTGTGCAATTGCCCGTCGAGACGCAACAACTAGTTTGGGAAAACAAAGACCTGCCAGCAAGCTGATATAATGCAGCTGGGAGAATCAACAGGGTCGATTATCTCGAATGTTGTGCTTAGAATTTTTCTAACAAAACATCTGACTGGCAGTATATACTAATGAAACTTAACCTTATATGAAGGAGTTAGAATATGAAAATGAATATTGATTTGCTCGAAAAAGCAAAGAATGCGAAAAGTGCTGAGGAACTTGTCAAACTCGCAAAGGAAAACGGCATCGGACTGACAGCGGAAGAAGCAAAATCATATTTTGCTAAGCTCAATGCCAAAGAAGGTGAGCTTGCTGATGACGAACTCGATAGTGTAGCCGGTGGCAGAAAGTGCGGGACAATCTACTGTGACGGGCGGCCGGTTATTACCCCCCTTAACAGCTGTGAATATTATGTCTATAAGAACGTCGGTGAAGGCGATGGATATTGCTGTACTTGCGAGTACAACGAAGCTGGAGTGATTTGTAGCTGTCCTAGAAGATATGAAAACTAGAGCATAACTCTTTCTTTCTGTATATGAAGAATCTTATATTGGCTTTGTAGGAAAATTACTTACAAAGCCATATTTAATGAGGTAGCACGCTCAGAAAGAAGTTAAGAAAGACCTGACGTAGCACAACTATTTTCTATAAGGAATGAAAACAACTCCTTACGTGAATTGTTTTTAGTTGAAAACATGATTCAAAAGTCTGGATATTAGAAGAATCCTCTATATAGCCTTTTCATGCACATTGATTCTCACCCCGTCTCCCCATGTAAACACCTATGATTGTCCTCATTTTTTGAAAAATACCATGAAGATAGTCGCTATCCCTGTAGGAGACTGATTCCTTCAGCATCATATTGCTCTTTCATTTTTGCTCAAAAGTTTTTTACTAAAATGATTTTGCTCAAAAAGTTTTGAGCATAATTGACAGTTCTCATTTCTCTTGATGTTTATAGGACGAGAGAAAGAGCTTAATCAGATAACCGAAGTAATCAAAGAAAAGAAGGGAAAAGCAAAAGGAATCCTTGTCTGGGGCGTCCGGAGATGTGGTAAGTCAACTCTCATAAAAGAGGCGATGAAATCTTTTGACGGCGCATTCATAAACATGGAATGAGCAGAGGTTGGCGCAGAGAATAACATTGAGATGTTTGCCTCCATCTCGGCAGAAGTAACCGGGATGGAATACCTGACGTATATCAGAGATTTTACTCAGATACTCAAGCTTCTGGACCAGACAGGAAGGGAGACTGTAGTCCTTCTTGATGAGTACCAGTTTCTTAAGGACGGCTACA
>CAVIAZ010000033.1:0-15719 GCA_963640795.1 bacterium
CTCCTGTATCATCAAGAGGAGAATAGCATAGATTTATCTGATTTTCACCTTTTTTGAGTCAGAGTTTTCAGAGTTCAACAACCAATCTGAATACGTATCTCAGATGTGCCGAGCGATGTTTCAATCTTGACACCAGCAACAAGTTTGGCGTTTGCTCCACCGATGCTTTCGTAGCCAAAAATATATGCATTCACATTCCTGTCGCTCTGTAATCTTTTTCTACTATATCAACTGTCCGCCCAGTATAATCAGATGTTGCGATTATTATCTCCCTGAAAACTTCTTTATCCTCATGCAAAAACACTGTACAACCCCAAATCATAGATGGCCTTATATGTTCTGAGCGGGTAATTCGGGATTACCTTATCCACCAAAGCCTTCTTTATTTTATTTCTGCAGCTGTAGTCTTTCAAACATTTTGATGCATCAATGTGGATATCTGCGAGATTATCTATATCCTTCAATACCTCAAGAAGCATCACAACCCTGACATTTTCGTTTGTTATTCTTACAGTCGCTTTTCTTATGATGTAGCTGAAATTACCGACTCTGACATCCCTTGTTATTGCACTTGCCCTATTGCTGACTATTTCCCTGACCATCGGCACCTGCTCCGACAAGCCCATCATATTTGCCAGTGTATGACCTGTATAACACCCGTATTCCTCGTCCTTATAGCGGATATACTTTAACTCAGCAACCATATCTGCACTGATACAACATGAAACACCTGAAAGAGTTTCCTTTGTCAGGTAGTAAACCCCGTCCATATACCTGCAGACACAGCCATCATCCACAAGTTTCTTCATCTGCTGGCACAGATTGGCATACTTCATATCAATTTCTATATTCTTCAGGAGAAAAGGTTCTCCGGGTTTGTAGTTATTTTTAATGTATTCAAGTAGCATAATTCATTGTTTTTAATTTTTTATATTAATTTTAATGAAAGTATAAAACCCAATTCGTCACACGGCAAGACCTATTACTCTATTGGCAATAATTTCTAAGCCTTAAATATTCCATTTTCTCCCTTTTCCCTCTTTTCCATTATTCTGGGAAAAGAGAGAATGTACACCATGAAAGCAATTATACTCGGAACCGGAAACGCACAGGCGACAAAGATATACAACACATGTCTCATAATAGAGAACAGAGGAGAGAGACTCCTCGTTGACGGGGGTGGCGGCAACGGCATCCTCAAGATCCTCGAGGAGAAGGAAATTCCCCTCTCTTCAATCAACTCCCTATTCATAACCCATGCCCACATAGACCATCTATTGGGGGCAGTCTGGATTATCAGGAGGATATCGGAAGAGATAAACAAGGGAAAATACAACTCTGTCTTCAGAGTATTTGCGCACGCTGAGCTCATTGACCTTCTCGTTCCGTTCCTGAAGGCAACACTTACAAAGAAGATTGTCTCCCTCTTCGGGGAGAAGGTAGTCTTTGTCCCCGTCAGGGACAGGGAATCATTCCCGCTCCTCGGGGGAACGCTCACCCCGTTTGACATAAAGAGCACAAAGCTCAAACAGTTCGGCTTTGTACTTGATGCGGAGGGAATGAGGATAGTTGATGCCGGGGACGAGCCTCTCGATGGTAGCAACTTTGACCTGGCTGAGGGTGCAGACTGGCTGACGCATGAAGCCTTCTGCCTCTATGGCGAACGTGATATCTTCCACCCGTATGAAAAGAACCACAGCACAGTAAAGGATGCAGCAGCGCTTAGTGAGAATCTCGGCGTGAAGAATCTCATCCTCTACCACACTGAAGACAGGTCCGGTATAGAGACAAGAAAAGAGCGTTATACAAAAGAAGCAAAAGAATACTACAGTGGCAACATATTCGTTCCGGATGACGGGGAGGAGATTATTCTGTCCTGAGTATGAAGGATTCAACCTCCTTCATGTATCTTTCCTTCTCAACAAAAGCGCTCATCGCATGGTCTGCCCCGCTGTAAATGCTGAGTGTGACCTTCTTGGGATTAGAGCGTCTTATGTCCTCACTCATCGAAGAGGGGACAAGCTTATCGGAACTTCCGTGGATTATGAGAATGGGAGTGCTGCTCTTTGCAACCTCCTCTATGGCGCCTCTTTTCTGAAGTCTGAACCCACCCCACAGAAGAGTTGTGATTTCAACAAGCCAGTCAAGAAGAACCGGAGGGATGTGCGCACTTCTTATCACCTTGTTGATAATCCCCCAGGACGACGAATACGGGCAGTCTGCAATAATCCCTCTAAGGTTTGTCCCTCTTAGGGAGGATGAGACAGAAAGGACAGTATATGCTCCCATCGAAACACCCATAAGGTAGAGCGGAGTGTCATTTCCGAAGCGGCCCTTTATATACTTCACCCACTCCATGAGATCCTCCCTCTCCTTTATTCCGAATGTCACAGTGTGGCCTTCACTTCCCATACATCCGCGCTGGGAGATTAAAAGTACATTAAGGTTCATGGAGAAGAGAGTATCTGCAGGGGCGCAGAAATCCCTAACTGCCATTCCCCTGTAGCCATGACAGCATATTATGACGGGAGCACCATCAGAGGAGTGGTAGTAACGACCCTCCAGCTTCAATGCGTCCCGGCTCTTAATGTAGACAAACTCGCACTCTCTATCTGCCAGCTTTCTTGTCAGAGAAAGGGTCTCCTCTCCGTAGCGCTTATGCTGCTCTCCCCTGTAGATGATAGATATATCGTTCTGACGGGGAAGCGGAGTATAAAAGACCTTTTTGTAGATTACAAAGGAAGAGACAAGTACAAGAAGAAGGAAAGCAATAAGAACAAAGAGAAAAACCATAATCAATACCCCATATTGAAAAGGAGAGAGACCCTGGGATTCTTTCCCCTTTCGTATTTCACACCAAGATCCAGATTGACACCAAGCTCTGAAAACTGCCCGATAAGTGGTGAAAGTCCCAGCCTCATCTTCAGTGCATACATGTCGTCATAACTCATATCCTCTGTCCTGAGGCTCCCGTCGTATGTGAAGATCAAGTCAATATTTCTTAAGTAGAGTCTTAAAAATCTCACTGACCGCTGGACTTCATACGTAAAGAGATAGAACGTTCCGTTGGCCTCAAAAGTGGGCTTTCTGTAATCCGTGACAGCAAAGGAGAGGGAGAACGGAACGGAATAGCACATCGAGTTATCATAAGCAGAAGGAAGAATATGAGGAACATAAAGAGAAAGAGAGATTGACGGAGTGAGATCTTTCAGTTCAGCCTTTCCTCCCCAGCCCAATATTTCATATCTTCCTGTTCCCATCTTGTATGCATCCTGGTAGTAGAGGGAAAGCACATTGGTTATCTTTCCACTGTACCCGGTATATACAAAGCCAACAGTATCTTCAGCCATGATAAACCTGTTGTCTGAATTGAGTGTCTTTTTATAAGAGAAGGTGAAATCGGCTTCCGTGTCAGTGTGACCATCCCTGTAAAGGGAAAAGAAAGAGGATGTGAAGTATGTCTTATAGGAATAGGAGAGGAAGATGAATGCAGCCTTGTTTTCAAATGAGTAACCGAAGGATGAACGGATTGTATGGGCCTCTGTCGGGTCTGCAATCAAGTATGACAGGCCAAGCCCGGAGAGAGGGCCGAGTGTGACGCCACTACCATCTCCGAGAGGAAGAAGAATACCTTTTCTCATATATTTGAAGGGGTTGTAGCTTACACCCTCAAGTACAGTCTTCTCCTCCTCTCCTATGACAAAGTCGCTCTCTTCTGCCTCACATGAAGAAGAGAATGTAAGGGAGGAGTAATCGAGAAAACTGATTTTCTTTCCGTCGAATAACGATGAGATAAAGTAGACCTTCTCTCCGTTCTTTACGGGAGAGTAAATACCACCACTGTATTCATCCCCGCTGAGGGCATAGTACCACCTGTCCCCTTCTCTCCATAGTTCACCATACTTTGCAAATGACTTTGTATTGTTCCTCTCAACATAGGAGAATGCAATGCTACCGTCAGATGAAAGCGCCAGGGATGAAAGTAAGACTGAATCTGAAAGTGTTATAACACCCATCTTACCACTCTCCAAATTGACTAGAAGAAGTTCTGTCCTACCGTCCCTCACCATGAGAAAGAGTGCACTATCCTCAAGAGCAACCCCGGAGGAGAGTGTCACATCACGCCCGAGCTTATAAGACTGGAGAAGCTCATTGCTCGTAAGTGAATAAAGGTCAAGTCTTGCTGTTCTGTCCTCTTCAGTGAGGAGGAGAACCTTCTCATCAGAAAGAAGGAGACCTGTGTAATAATCGGAAAAACTACGGTAAGTGGAGCCGTCTTTTCTCACTATATTTACACACCTGGAGTCAGAAGTGACATATGGAAGAAGATAATATGAGAGAGAGACAGAGAGGTCATCCATGCTGGAGGAAGTGAGCTTCACCCTCTCCACTCCACTCTCCGTCACTTTGAAGATCCCCGATCTATAACTGTCTTCGACATAGATCTCCCCGGCACTCAAAGTGAGGTTCCGCCATCCTCCCCACTCTGATACATGGTCCGGAGACTTATACTCATAGTCGGGAGAAACATACTCAAGATAACTTCTCCATGCATCGCTGAGCCTGATGCCGAAGATCTCATTGAAGATAATCTCAGTCGTACTGAGAGGAAATTCATAGCACCTCCGGATGAATGACGTAACCTTGTCTTCTCCGTAGGTGGAAGAAAGATACTCAAGAAATGATGCGCCGAGGATATATGACATATTTCCCCCAGGCGTTATGTCCCTCGCCCCAGCTATGTCAAGATAATGGAGATCCTTCTTCTCTGCAGCCATCTGATTCACGAGGTAGAGTGAAAAGGCATCATTAAGCCTTCCCTCCCCGTTCCTGCTCTCCGTGTAGACTGCAATACCTTCAATGAAGCCCTTATTCAGATAGAGATTACCCGGAACAATGAAGTCCCCGAAGACAGATGAAAGAGAGGAGAAAAACGGAGACCTTATGTTATTCGTGAAAGCATGAGTAAGCTCATGAAGAAACGTCAGAGACAGTGGCTTTGAGGCATTCTTGAAGAGAGAGACTGGAATTGAAGTGACAAACATCACAATATGGTTTGATGGATAGTTTGTGAAATACGCATTGTATGACTTAGTGTCACTCTTAAAGTAAACGGGTATATGAAGTTCCGGGTCTGTCCCGAAGAGGGAGACAAGCTTACTGTAATAGTCTTCAGCAACTGCAGCGATTTCGGCAGCACTCCCCTCAGTCTCTTCAGAGTAGATGAAATCGAAGTGTTCGGTTGAATATACACTTTCGGCAGAAATGGAGAAAACAAAAACTGGCAGAACCAGAAAGAGCGCTAGGAATTTCTTCATAGGGTGATTATATGGCTTAATCATCACATCTTCTAGTGACACTCCTTTCCGGCAGGGCTATTATCAAAATATGATTTTCGATTCACATTTTCACCTCTTAAGTATGCGTGATAAGGGCCTTGATCCCGTTATCCCATCCTCTTTTCTCGGCCTTGAATGTGCTACACTCCCCACCGACGGGGAGGAAAGGATCTCCCTCGTCGGAAAAAGGAAGGACGTCTATCTCTCGATGGGGACAGGCCCCTGGTGTACCGGACCATCCTACCCCTTGAGTGTGGAAGAGACAGTTAGAAAACTCGAAAGCGAGATAGAAAAACTCGGTGCCGACGCAATCGGAGAATGCGGATTCGACTTTCATTGGAACTACGGGCCGATAGAAGAGCAGGAGAAACTCTTCCTTTCGCAGAGCGAAATGGCGAAGGCACTCGACATTCCTCTTATCATCCACTCACGGGAGGCAGATGAGATCCTTCTGAAACACATAGACAGAATAGATGATAAGACCATCATGCACTGTTTCTCATCTTCAAAAGATGTAATGATGAAGCTTCTTGAAAGAGGTGCTTACATATCATTTGCGGGAAATGTTACATACAAAAATAACACAGTCCTGCAGGAGGCAGCAAAGCTCTGTCCGATAGAGCGTCTTCTCTATGAGACTGACTCCCCCTACCTGACACCCGTCCCAAAGCGGGGAACACCTAACAGGATGGAGAACACGGAGCTCACACTCTCATTCCTCTCGTCACTCAGGGAGGAGGAAAGCGAATACATCAGGGAGAATGTAATTAAGAATTTCCTCTTATTGATGAAGAACAGAGAAAGTACAGTAAGGCGAGACACCGTCAGCAGAGAGAACTGACCTTATTATTGCATTCCAGTCATAGTGAAGCGAAATGACACTCTCAAGCGAGACAGCTGCAATTGCATCACTCTCCGTCATTATGACGAGGGATGAAGAAGAACGGTAAAGTTCATAGGAAGAGAGCGGATTAAGATATACAACACCATAGAAGGTGTCAGCCGTCTTTGTGAGGCTCTCCACATTCACGACAGAGACCCTCTCTGGGTATGTGATGCTTTCAAGCATGGGGTATCGCTCTTTCAGACTGGAATAGAGAAAACTCCCCTCCTCACTTCTCTCCTCGTAGCAGAGTGCCATCTTCTCGGAAGAGAAAAGGGAGAGAATAGTAGCAACCATATTTGGGGAAGACAGGGGAAGTTTCTCCGTCCATCCATTATTGGTGATGGTGTATGAAGAATCCCGGCTCCCGTCATCAAGGAGGGAGTAAGGCGCATATATATAAAGAGACGGCTTTTTTATCCTTTCAATGAAGGAGTGGGAGTCATCACTATGGGAGACAAGGAAGTATCCCCAATTGAAGAAACCCGGATGCGAATAACGGGAGGAGAAACTCTCCATCTGGGATGGGTAGACGTAAACAACCAGATCAAAGGTAAAGAAAATAACAGCCAGGACAGCAAGCGTCAGCAGCAATGAGGATAGAAGCAGCTTTTTTCCGGTCATGGGGAAATAGTAGAATAAAAGAAAAACAACCTCAACAATAAAGAGACAAAAAGTTGACGGAAATATAAATAATAGGTAAATTAGTATCGGTTTCTAACTAGGAGGCTTATATGACAAGTTATAAAGAATTAGGTCTTGTGAACACAAGAGACATGTTCGCTAAAGCTGTTAAGGGTGGCTATGCTATCCCCGCTTACAATTTCAACAATATGGAGCAGATGCAGGCAATCATCCAGGCATGTGTAGAGACAAAGAGCCCGGTTATCCTCCAGGTTTCAAGAGGAGCCAGGGACTATGCAAACATCAATATCCTGAGAAACATGGCACGCGGAGTTGTCGAGTATGCCCATGAACTCGGTTGTGATATCCCAATTGTACTCCATCTCGACCATGGTGATTCTTTCAAGACATGCAAGGAATGTATCGACAATGGTTTCTCATCTGTCATGATTGACGGCTCATCCCTTCCTTATGAGGAGAACGTCAAAGTTACAAAGATGGTAGTTGACTATGCCCACCAGTTCGATGTGACAGTCGAAGGTGAACTCGGTGTTCTTGCAGGGATTGAAGATGAGGTAAGTGCTGCAACATCCCATTATACACGTCCTGAGGAAGTTGAGGACTTCGTAAAGAAGACAGGTGTCGATTCCCTTGCTATCAGCGTCGGAACATCACACGGCGCTTACAAGTTCACACCTGACCAGTGTACAAGAAATGCAGACGGCATCCTTGTTCCTCCAGAGCTCAGATTCGACATCCTCAAGGAAATTGAGAAGAAACTCCCCGGTTTCCCGATTGTTCTCCACGGCTCATCATCCGTACCACAGGAATATGTAAAGATGATCAACGAACACGGAGGAAAGCTCAAGGACAGCGTAGGTATTCCTGAAGAGCAGCTCAGAAAGGCAGCCAAGAGTGCCGTATGTAAGATTAACATCGACTCTGACGGAAGACTTGCAATGACAGCTACAATCAGAAGAGTCTTCGATGAGAAGCCTGCTGAATTCGACCCGAGAAAGTATCTCGGACCTGCAAGGGACGAACTCAAGAAGATGTATATCCACAAGAACAACGAGGTTCTCGGCTCAAGTGGACACGCTCTCGACTGAGACTGATTATTAAAGATATGCTCCGGAACGAAAATTTCCGGAGTTTTTTTATTCTTCAAGGTTATTTTAAGCTTCACCTCCTATAACAGTGCCATCAAGAGATAAATATGGAGGCTGGACATGAAAAAATTATTCAGATTACTGTTCGTGGCACTTCTTGCAATGTCACTCATTACATCCTGTTCCACTTCAGCAGATACTTCAAAGTATCTTACTGAAGAGGAAGAAAGTACAACCGAGACAACAGAGACAACTACCCCCGGTAAGCCGAGTGGTAATCCGCCAAGTGGCAAACCCGGAAGCTCCTCAAGTGGAAGTTCAACTGTGAGCCAGGGCTCAAGTGCCACAACAATCACAGAGGACGGCACCTATTCAGGAACAACATACACCTCGACAGGAGACGATGAGAACGCACTCCGCATCGATGGTGCTACAGTCACACTCGATTCAATTACAGTCAATAAGAGTGCTGGCTCTTCCTCCAACACGGAGAACGGGGACTTCTATGGCGTGAACGCTGCCCTTCTGGCCACAGACGGCGCAGATGTCACAATAAAGAATGCCAAGATAACTTCATCGGCACAGAACGGCAACGGCGTCTTCAGCTATGGTAATGGCACAACAGTCACAATAAGTGACAGTACTATCGCTACAACAGCCGACAACTCCGGCGGTATTCAGACAACAGGTGGCGGCACTACAAACGCATCCAACCTGACGATTACAACTGAGGGTAATTCCTCAGCGGCTATCAGAAGTGACCGTGGAGGCGGAACTGTGAACGTATCGGGAGGTACTTATACATCAAGTGGCTACAACTCCCCTGCAGTATATTCGACAGCGACAATCACTATCGAGGACGCTACTCTGACAGCAGAGAACTCGGAAGCTCTCGTCATCGAGGGAAAGAACAGCATAACTCTTACAAACTCTGATGTTTCAGGTAACATGAGCGACACAAAAGGTGCTAGCTCCTCGATTAACGTCCACAACGTGATGATTTACCAGTCTATGAGTGGGGACGCAGCTGAAGGTGAGTCTGTATTCTCCATGACTGGAGGCTCCCTCACATCAAACAATGGCGATATGTTCTATATAACAAACACGTCCTGCTCGATTACCCTGAGCGGTGTGGAGATTGTGAATAAAGAGACCGATGGTTACCTCTTCAATATAACAGGTAACAACGGAAACAATGGTTGGGGAACAGCTGGAAAGAACGGTTCAGACACCGTGATTACCTGCACGGACCAGACTCTTGAAGGAAAAATAAGAGTCGACTCAATCTCAACGCTCACCCTCACCCTCTCGGGTTCAAGCTCCTTCACGGGAACTATAAACATCGAAGAGAATGAAGACGATGGAACAGCTGTAAGCAACAACGCTGTTGTAACTATAAAGTCGGGATCCACATGGACACTCACCGGGAACTCGACGATCACAAGTCTCACAAACAACGGAACCATAAACTACAATGGTTACACAATAACCCTTGCTGACGGGACCGTATTAAGTAAGTAAGATTGACCTTGACTGCCCTGCCTTTCTCGGTGGGGCATTTCATTTGGAGTTCTCATTCCAGAAAGAAAATCAGGGCAATATTTTCTCCTTTCCCCCTGCTTTCCGGGACTCTTTCCTGAAGATAGAGCTATACTCCCCACAATCAGGTGAAAAAAAAGAAAGATAATCCCTTTTAATACAACTATCTGATTTGACAGTTAATTTTCTTAATGCTAATCTTTTCCAAGTGCCGCAAGCACTAAACTTTTAGTATTATTTTGCGTTTGCCAATTATAAGGAGTTGAATGGCTACAAAAGATTTGAGAATCAATCGCCAGATCAGGGCGAGAGAAGTCTTTCTGATTGATGAAAGTGGTAATCAGAAAGGAGTAATGGGCACTTTCGATGCTTTGAAGCTGAGTGAGGAAGCCGGACTGGATCTGGTTGAAGTTTCCCCTACAGCCAATCCGCCCGTATGTAAGATACTTGATTATGGAAAGTACCGTTACGAGATGGAGAAGAAGCAAAAAGAAGCCAAGAAGAATCAGGTAGTGACCAAACTCAAGGAAGTCAGGATGCAGTCCAAGATTGCCGAGGGCGACATCAACACAAAGAGCAAGGCAATAGCGGAATTCCTCTCGGAAGGGAACAAGGTTAAGGTCTCCATCCGTTTCAAGGGAAGGACGATGACCCACCCGGAACTTGGTAAGGATGTCCTGGACACTATATTAGTCAAACTCACCCAGATGGAGTGCCCGTTCAACCTTGACAAAAGTGCCTTCATGGAAGGTAAAATGATGAGTATAATGCTGTCACCGTCAAAGAGTAGCAGGCAGAAGGCTAAGTCTGCTCCTGCTGAAGAGACAAAGACGGCAGAAAACGAGTAATTCTTTCCCGTACGGGATGGAAATAAAGTAACCAGCCAGGGTGCTTGTTCCTGGCGGTGCTGACAGGAGGGCAAATATGCCTAAGATGAAAACAAGAAAGAGTGCTGCAAAGCGCTACAAGGTTACCGGAAGCGGCAAGGTCATGATTAAGAAGCAGGGATCTCGCCATATTCTCACCAAGAAGAGCTCAAAGAGAAAGATGAATCTTCGTCATCTCGGAGTTCTTGCCGATGTTGAAGCAAAGAGAGCAAAAGAAATGCTCCCTTACGCTTAATTAAGGAGGAGAGATTATGCCAAGAGCAGTTGACGGAACCAAGAGAAAGGACAGAAGAAAGAAAATTCTCGACCAGGCCAAAGGCTACTATGGTCGCAGAAGCACCAACCACAGAATTGCCAAGGACGCTGTCGCAAAGGCAGGCCAGTATGCATACCGTGGAAGAAAAGAGAAGAAGCGTGACTTCAGAAAACTGTGGATTGCAAGAATCAGCGCAGCTGTACAGGCTGAGGGTCTTAACTACTCACAGTTCATGCACGGTCTCAAGATGGCCAATATTGAGTTGAACAGAAAGGCTCTTTCAAACATGGCTGTCGAGGACAAGGCTGCATTCTCAGCACTTGTTGCTGAAGCAAAGAAGGCGCTCGCTTAAGGAGTAGAAAATGAGTGAGATCAGCAGAAAGGAGCTCATTGCTTCCAGATTGAGGAAGGCATCGGTCTTTTCAATGAATCTTTTGAAGGAGATTGATGAACTGAAAGAAAGACTGAATCTTGTCGAAATACATAATGACGAGCTTCAGGAGATAATCAACAGAATTTCCGCAAGTGCTGCTGCAATCACATCAACTGTCGACAAGTCACTCGAAGAGCTTAAGGAGAACGACTTCATCATGGACGAAGATTCCAATGATGAAATCAATGTGGCTGAAGAGCTCTCACACGGGAGTGATGAGGAGATGGACTACGAGGCTTAAGTTTGTCCCGGAATCAGTGGAGGCTGGAAAAGCCTCCATATTTTTTTTGAAAAAAACTATCCACATGACATACAAAGTGTGTAGAATACAGACAGACCTATAGAAACGCAATCAAGCACCTCTTGGCTCAAACACACATAAATGGAGTCTGGGATAGCTTTCTTGCATTGCACCCGCCGTAACAGGTAATACAGGGTACAGAACGCGAGCAAACAAGGACTCCCCCTTGAACTAATGTTCAAGAGTCGACGATTGGCTGATTTCTATAGGATTTTTTTTATTTTAAAGCTATCATGTAACCATGAACACTTTAGATAAGATTACATACGTTACACTTCCGCCTTCATTCAAAATCGACCTGGGGGCAGTTAAGCTTGACCCGAGAGTGAAAGTCCCCTTCTCCATCCCTGACGGGAAGGACAGGCTGGAAGGAGAAGACTATACAATTGAAAACCTGATGAGCGGACTTGTGACAGTAGTCGCAGAGGATGAGAAGAATGAGAATTTCGATTACTACAGAAATCTCATAAATGCACTTGACCCGGCAATCGTCAACAAACTCAACCAGGCAGCGATAGCCAAAGAGCAGAGAGGGGAATATGACTTTGCACTCCTTCTCTTCAAGGCAGTCTATAATCTCCTCCCGCAGAGTGCAACATGCATCAACCTGGCAACTCTCTACTCCTACATGGCAGTTGACAGTGCCAAGAAGGGAGAGGACAACAGAAAATATATAAAGGCAGCAAGAGAGACACTCCTCTCCGGGCTCGAAAGATTCGGGGAGAATGAGGACCTACTCTATGAAGCGGCATCCTATGAAGCATTTGTAGCCAACCTTGAGGATGCAAAAGAATACATCACACGCTATCTCTCTATTGCAGAGGAAGGAGAGAAGAAAGAGGAGATGAAAAAACTCCTCCGGGATGTTTCATTCAAACTCGAGAACAGTGAGAAGATAGACCAGGCCTATGATTTTCTCTCCCTCGGAGAGAGTGACAAAGCTCTCCCCGTCATTGAAGGCTTCATAAAGGATAACCCGAAGATCTGGAACGGTTATTTCCTCAAGGGCTGGGCACTCAGGATAAAGAAGGAATTTGCATCAGCGAAAGAGAACTTCCTCAAATGCATTGAGCTTGGAGAGAGCAATGGTGAGATATATAACGAACTTGCACTATGCGAGCTCGGGGAAGGCAACACGGAACTCGGAGAGATTTACCTCGAAAGTGCCTATGACATGGATGACGAGAACCTGACAGTCGTCACTAACCTTGCGTACCTCACCCTCGAGGACGGAGATTACGACAGGGCAAGAGAATATCTTGAGAAGGCAAGATTCCTCGCCGGGGATGATGTTCTTGTTGATGCTCTCATCAAAAAGTACGAAAGTGAGACAGGAGAGAAGATAGGAGCGATGATACACGAGGAGATAGTAGCTTCAGACGAAGAGAAGAATGGAGAAAACATCAAGGATACACTCCTAAGGTCGTTTGAAAAGGATGACACTCCCCTCTGTGACTGTGAGAAGGCAGAAGATGATAATTAAAACAAATAGTACAGAAGAAACCGAGGCTCTCGGAAGAAAGATAGGAAATTCCCTCAAAAAGGGAGACGTAGTGTCACTCAGAGGATCTCTCGGAGCGGGAAAGACTGTCATAGCCAAGGGCATAGCACGCTCTCTCGGGATTGATGAGGCCATTGTAAGCCCGACATTCACTCTGGTGCAGGAATATGACGGGAGGGAGAAACTCTACCATCTCGACATATACCGCCTGAGCGGAGAGGATGAATTTGAGTCGATGGGAGGAGAAGAATTCCTCTATCCCGATGGGATATCACTCATAGAGTGGTCAGAGAAGATAGACTCAATGCTTCCCGACGGAACAATCTACATCGACATAACCATAAATGATGATCTTTCAAGATCTGTCGACATAAGGGGGCTTGAACTATGAACATTCTCTCTGCAGACACTTCAACTGCAATACTCTCGCTCGCACTCAAGACAGACACATCCTACGAAGAGAGGATGGTGGACGGCAACTTTGCTCCGAGCGAGAACCTGATGGGCGAAATCAAAAGCATGCTTGAGCGTGCTCACATAACACTCAAGGATATCAACCTTCTTATATGCACAAGAGGACCGGGGTCATTTACAGGGCTCAGAATAGCAATGTCACTGATGAAGGGAATATCTTATGCAAACGACATCCCGCTTGTGAGCGTTCCGACACTCAGCGTGATAGAGGAATCTGTCCGTCCTTTGAGAGATGGATATATCCTCTCTGTAATAGATGCAAAGAAGAAGAGATTCTACTTCAGGCTAAGTCTTGACGGGGAGACATTAATCCCGGACAGAGACGAGAGCCCAGAGATGATCCTTCAAGAGGTATTAGATATTGACACAGATGTGCTTGTAACAGGACCGGATGCCCTGACCTTCTTCAATAAGGCCAAAGATATTAAACCGGAGAATAATCTCAAACTCGATACGCTCTCCCCGAGAAACCTCTCGAAGGCCCTAATAAAGCTTGGCCTTGAAGCATACAGCCGTGACGGCGCGGACGACATAGGACAAGGGCCGGTATATATAAGGCGCAGCGACGCTGAGGAGATGCTCCTGAGTAAGACACTGGAGGAACAGAATGGACGTTGACATTCTTATCATAGGAGCAGGACCGGCAGGAATGGCTGCAGGTCAGTATTCGGCACGAAGCGGTTACTCCACCCTTATAATCGACCCGATGGGCCCGGGAGGACAGCTTCTCTTCATCGATGCAATAGAGAATTACCCTGGAACAGAGAAAATCAGCGGTTATATACTCTCGGAGAGAATGGAGAAGCAATGCGCTGAATTCGGTGTGGAAATTGAATACCAGAGGGCACTCTCCATAAGAAAGGATAATAATCTCTTTTATACAAAGACAGACGAAAGAGAGATAGTGTCAAAAGCGGTGATAGTTGCAACAGGAGCAACACACAAACACCTTAACGTAAAGGGAGAAGAGGAATACAGGGGAAAGGGAGTAAGCTATTGTGCAACCTGTGACGGTCCATTCTTCAAAGGAAAGAAAGTCATAGTAGCAGGAGGAGGAGACACAGCCCTCACCGATGCACTCTATCTCTCCGCTATGTGCTCTGAAGTTGTGATAGTACACCGCCGTGATACCTTCCGTGCCCAGAAGATTCTTCAGGACAGGGTCAGGGAGAAGGAGAACATATCACTTGTAATGGGAGAGACCATAACAGAGATAAAGGGTGATGGCCGTGAGGTTACATCCGTCCTTCTCTCCAGTGGGAGAGAGATAGACACAGCCGGAGTCTTCGTCTTCGTGGGAATGACTCCCGCCTCAATGCTTGTCTCCCCTCTTCTTGAGCTAGATAACGGTTTCATAAAGACAGACAGCCAGAATAGAACATCATTGCCCGGGCTCTTTGCAGCAGGGGATGTCACAACAACATCATTCAGGCAGGTTGTGACGGCAACAGCAGACGGCGCCAGGGCCAGCCACAGTGCAGACGAGTACATACAAAGCCTGAAGAAGTGAGGAATGAGGGAGAATGCTCCCTCTCCTATTCACCCGAGGAAAGTCGGCTCCTTGGTCTTGTCTATCACCTCTTCCTTCCACTCTGTAATCTGTCTTGTTTTAGAAGAGAAGTTTAGACCAACAATGTGGATAGTCTTATCTGTATTGATAAACTTGGCGTAATATCTTTTGGCCTTTATCTGTTCTATGGCCGTCTCTACGCTCTGGTCGACCTTGATTTCTATAACCCAGGCTTCACTCTCTGTTGTAATCAAAACATCAATACGTCCAAGCGTTGTTATCTCCTCGGCAACAATAGAATCAACCCCCATAAGAATGAAGAAGGCATAAAACATGCTCTGGTACCCGATTTCCTTATTTAGGATAACATATGGGATCTGCTCATAGTATGCATTCATTACCTTTACAAGTTCGTTGATGTCTTTTCTCTTGATAGTAGCAAGTGCATTTTTCGAATAAGTTGAAATCTGTACAGATGAATAAAGTTTTATAAGGCTTGCTGTAAATGCACTTCTCACTTCCCTGTTTGGAAATGTAAGAGTAAGTGAACTTTCATCTCCCTCTTTTATTGTCAGGTATCCGGTAAAATACAAAAGTGCAATCACCTGATACTTATTGAGTTTCTTTGAAGCAAGGAAAGAATAGTCAAACGTCGTGAAGTTATCCATATCGAGAGAATTATCTTCCATTATAATGCTCTCCAGATGATAGTCCTTGGCAAGCTCAACTGCCAGCGTACTTACTCCGGTATCTATCCAATAAGCTTTGAATCTGCATTTGTTATTGAAGAAAGTACCAACGGAGACAGGATTATAAACTTTGACAGGATTCTCATAGGAGAAACGGTACCCGTCATAGTATTC
>CAVIAZ010000034.1:0-15630 GCA_963640795.1 bacterium
GGTATTTTTAGTTTTTTTAATTCTTTTTGTCTTTTAAAATTACTTATTATTTCTACTACAATAGCAGGACGTCATTGATAAGAGAAAGACTCAGCTCCTACGCCAGTAGTGATACGGCACTTGACCATTCTTCTAGCTATTTTGTACAGGAACACTGTCCATATAGCAGGTATCAGGACACAGGTCTATCTTGTTATCCCAGACCTTTCTGCTATCGACAGAGGGATCTTTATCCCAGGACACAGCTTTGTTTTCATCAAGATAAACACGCCGGAATACATTTATATCTTTTAGTGGCTTAAATACTGTTCCATCTTTTAGAAATGGTTTCATATCATAAAGACGAGTCTCACCGTTATCAAATGTAAGAATCAGCGTGTAATCATCATTCGAGACGACACCTATAATCTTTCTTCTTCCGGAGGCGTAGTATTCTGCTGCCTTCTGGTCAAACCCTTTAGAAAGATAATATTTTACTTTATCATTCATATTCTCACCTCCTTTACAATATTATCTGAGAGGCTCAATAGCAAAGAGCTCTTGTTTCAATTTTGCAAGCTCCCAATTTTCTTTCAACTCTTCCTGATGTAATGCAGCCCATCCAAGGAGCATTTTAAGCTGTTTAGAAGGTATATCCCCTTCTAAAACCTCCAATTCCTCTATAGAAACCAAAACCTCACTCTCTCCATAAACTGCATGCAAATGTGGAGGCATATGGTCATTCCAGTAGATATAAACTTTAATTCCACGGAACATAGAAATAGTTGGCATCTTAATTCTCCTCTTTACATAGAAAGTATAACATTCCCTTTTCTAGATAACAATAAAATCAAAAGTAGTATTTCGGTAGTAATCTCACTCTCTATTGGTCACAACCTACTGTGTAAATATATTAAATCAATACACAATCAGCTACTTACATGCCATATCTTCTGCCATAAGAGAAGAAATGATTGAACCAACTTCCGACATACATACCTTATAACGATATATTGTTATGAAGTATGCGCCCACCTCTCAAGTAGGTGCAAACCTTTCAATGATATTGGGTAAAATTGACAGAGAAATGCCCCGGATTTCTCTGGGGACAATCATATTCTGCGTAGCTGGCTCAAGCTCGCCACTTGTCTTTTCCACTTCCTTACGTGCAATCTTGAGTTCCGCCAGACTCACCATTTCATCTCTTGCGTCGTCAAGCCAAGGTGGGGGTATGTGTTCATCGTGACGCTGATGCCGCTGTGGCCCATACGGTATTGGAAAGTCTTCGATTTCATGCCACTACGTGCCATATTGGAAGTATGTGTGTCTGCAGACATGGGAAGTAATATATGCAGTAGGTACGTTATACTGTGCTACCATGCAGTTGAAATATATCCTTTGTTCATCAAAAAAGGTCACTGTGTGTACCTGTCCTGGTCAGATACAGAATCAAATCACCGTCCGAGATTTCATAAATCAGTAGCCAGTCCGGAGTAATATGGCATTCCCTGCAGTTTTTGTAATTTCCAACCAGGCTGTGATCTCTGTATTTGAGAGGAAGTTTATTTCCCTCTGCGAGGGCATCCACAACCTCTCCTAAAAGAGAAAGATTGTATCCTCTCGCTCTGGCTATCTTCAAATCCTTTTTGAAACGACCTGTCGGAACAATTCGGTATTTGCTCATTCATCCAAATCCTTTAAAAGCTCATCAAAGCTTTCATAAGTCTTTTTATCAGGATTCTTTTTGAGCTCTTGTACTTCCTCAATAGCAGCAATGGTTTCGGCATTCGGACACTCATACTGGATAACATCCTTCATATACCTGATGATGTTGCCTTTCACATTATCTCCATTTCTGACAACAATGCTCTTATATGCATTGTACAAATCTCTATCCATTGTAAATGAGCATGTTACTGTATTCTGCATAACCGCAATACCTCCAACGCTTACTAAGTAAACTTACTTAGTAAGTATAGTGTATATCCATTGCTTTAAAAGTCAATTACTCCTTCTCATTTGGGGAATTCTTCTGCGAACAATAAGCCATCCAAATATCGTCTTCCATAGAGAAAACGTCGTACTTCCATAACCTTCTGTTTTCCTTCCTCTAAGACAACATAAAAGACAAGATAATTCCTAACTCTTATCCTGTAGTACGGACATTCTCTATCTTCTTCAGACTTATATTTTTCAAAGACTTCTGGAGACTCTAATCTCTCAAGAATTGCACACTCAACATCATCAACAAGATTAAGAGCAGCCTTTGGATTATTTAGTGTTCCTGAAATATAAGATGCTACAGACGCCACATCCTCATAGAAAAGAGGGAGATATCTTATCTTATACTTCTTCTCCATTGGCAATCTTCCTAAGTTTTGAAAAAACCTCTTCATGAGAAAGACGCTTAGTGGTGTTCTTTGCAACATAGTCTGCTGCATCCAATGCGTCTTCAATATTGTTGACAAGCCTACTGTAAGAGTCGATGCTCATCACAACCATTTTACCATACCCGTTCTTCGTAAGATAAACAGGATCGCCTCCATTTACTATTTTTTCAATGGCTGTAAAATTGTTACGTAAATCCGATACCGGCATAATTTGAAGCATAGCTCAACTCCTTGGCTTAATCTTATCATAATTAAGCCAGAATTCAATAATTAGCAACCAAAAAGCAACAAAGAAATGTATCGAAAGTAGTCTCTACGGCTTCTTAAGACATCATCAAGTGCCTCTTCAATACGATAATGCTTCGAAATATAAAGCATCCCATCCTCTATGACCTTTTCGGAACACGAGTCAAACTCTTTCCTGTTTATCCGGCTTTCTTCTTCAGTCATCCGTCACACCTTTTGCACGGCAATCCAGAAGCATATTATGTATAACTATTGTCTATGAAAGAAACTATAATACTGAAGCAACCTGCTTCAGATTTGTTCTTCTTTTCTGAACCAACTTGGTTTTCCAAATGCCCGTTCTCTCTTGATATGCCAAACCGACATTTCAAGTTTTCTCTACTACTGTTTATCCTCCAGGGCCTGACAAAAGATAGAATATATAATGGTCTCTGAGTCAAGCCGGACAACTCTTACTGTTTGTGATGATATGGTATTGCAGACATACTACTCAAATTCAGGTTTGGCTAATGGAGAACTCTATCAACATAGCATGTGCCGGGACATATAACTATCTTGTTATGCCGGACTTTTCTGCTGTCACACGGAGAGTTTTTATCCCATAATACTGCCTTGTACTCATCAAGATAAACACGGGAAATACTCCACTCTTTTCAAGAAGCTCCAATACCGTTCCCTCCTTTATAAAAGGCTTCATATCGCAAAGTCTCTTATCGTCATTATACATATCAGAGGGGGATACCTGTTTTCAAAACAGTAGTAAGAAATCCACTTCTGTCATCATCACTTTTAAGAAGAACAGGCTCGATGTCGATTCCCTCGCCTCTTGTCAGCTTCCATAGAAGTGCCAGCGTCCCCAGATAATCCTCCGGGAGTTCATCAACAATCACAGCGATGTCGATATCGCTATCCTTTCCGGCCGTTCCCCGTGCATATGAGCCATAGAGGTAAATACCTCTGGCAGGAAGAACTTTTCTAACAGAAGAAGCATACCCTCTTGCAATACTCAGCACCTTTTTCTGATCCATTTGCATAACTCCTCCGTTTTACTCAACAACTCCTGACAATATGAGGGTGTCAGGGAAGATAACAGTCGTTCCTTCTCCTCAGGGTAGCGTGTTCCAACGTTCAAAGGGCTGAGAATATCCAGAAAATCCAACTGCTCCTCTTCCATTTCCGACGAAATACCACAAAGATTAGCCAACCGCATAAGCTTATGAATATATGGCAGTTCGTCATCCGGTTTACGTGTGACAAAACAACCTTTCAATGCCTTTTCAACTGCTTGATGGCACATAAAACCGACATAC
This sequence comes from bacterium, assembly GCA_963640795.1. GTDB lineage: Bacteria > Spirochaetota > Spirochaetia > Sphaerochaetales > Sphaerochaetaceae > Ornithospirochaeta. The sequence continues at coordinate 3,926 of CAVIAZ010000034.1, forward strand.
AATAGCCGCTTTGTTTCCAACATTGCTCAGGCCGTCTGCAAATCATACTCTACTCCATCAAACCAGTATTCGGACTTGTCAAAACTACTCATCACACCTCACATATTTCCTTGTTCAGTATACCACAAGTCTAAGGAAATAGAAGAGACTGTTTAACAGTCATTTCATTACATAGCACTTCAACAGATCGTATATGTTGACTTCTCAAAAGTAGTATTTCGGTAGTAATCACCCTACTCCGTAGGCACAACCTGCCATGTAAAGATGCTCCCTGACGCATTTTATCTATGTTCTGAATGTTCTACGTTTATCATGCATGCCTCCATCTCGAGTTTGTCTTCCGCAAATGCCACAACCTGCAAACCTTATGGCAATAACAAACAGAAGTAAGCTACGGCTATTGGGGCAAGGTATGGCAAATTGTACTTTTGCCCTCTCTTATTTGTTGTCGCCGAGTGTTGATTTCCTCTATTAGTTAAGCTATAGTAATGACATTAACTTAACAAATAAGGAGAACGATAATGGAACTGCGAAAGTCACTGGACACTTTTTATTACAGTTCGGCCTTGTGTGACCTTCGGCTGATGAACAAGCAGTTTGTGGATAAGAACATCACCTACAACAGTCTGCTCTACATCGAGCTGATCTACACGATGAACGGCACCTGCACTGCCTCGAAGCTGGCAGAGTTACTTCATGTGTCAAAGCCGGGAGTCACATTAAAGCTCAATGAGTTGATGAAGCAGGGGCTGATTACAAAGATGCCGGATCCGCATGACAAGCGCAAGCACTATCTTTCTGTCAACGATGAGGCAATCCCTCAGTATAAGGTTTTCCGCCGTCAGGACAGCGAAGCAATCAAGCGCATTACAGAACGCTTTACGCCGGAGGAGATCGGCAAGTTCTGTGAAATGCTGGATATTATCTCTGAAATCAATTTTGAGGAAATCAACAAAACGTAGAAATCTATGAAACAAACAAATAGCGATTTTCTGTCAGGGCCGATCTTACCCTCTCTTTTGAAATTTTCCATTCCCGTGCTGCTGGCACTGCTGCTACAGGCGTTATATGGCGCGGTAGACCTTTGGGCAGTAGGAAAATTCGGCACTACAGCAGACGTGTCCGCCGTTGCTACAGGCTCACAGGCCATGCAGATTATCACCGGCCTCGTGACCGGTCTTTCCATGGGGGCGACCGTACTCTTGGGTTTGTATGTTGGACGGCAAGACCATGACGGCGCGGCAAAGGCCATCGGCAGCAGCATTTGGGTATTCGGCTCCCTTGGCGGAGTTCTGACTGTCATCACTCTGCTGGCTTCCCCATGGATTGCCCGTGTGACCAATGCACCGGCAGAAGCGTTTTCTCAAACGGTATCATATATCCGGATATGCGGTGCGGGGAGTATATTCATTGTGGCATATAACCTCATCAGTGCCATTTCCCGTGGACTAGGCGATGCAACGTCCCCGCTCTACTTTGTGATGATTGCCTGTGTGACGAATATCATCGGCGACATTACATTGACAAAGTTCATTCCCCTGGGCGCGTCAGGGGCAGCTATTGCAACAGTGGCAGCACAGGCAGTCAGCGTAGTTCTGTCGCTGGTGCTGGTCAAGAAAAAGGGATTGCCATTTGCTGTGGAGAAAACTCATTTGCGCTTTGACAAAGAAAACTCCGGCAGCGTCCTGAAGCTAGGTGCACCCATCGCATTACAGAGCATGTGCAATGAGGTTTCCTATCTCATTCTGATTGGTTTTGTGAATGCACTGGGCGAGGTGGCTTCAGCCGGCGTGGGCATTGCGGAAAAACTGGTCATGTTCATCCTGCTTATTCCCACTTCCTATATGCAGTCCATCTCCGCGTTCGTGGCACAGAATGATGGAGCGGGACAGCGGGGACGTGCGAAAAAGGCCATGTGGCTGGGAATGGCGACAGCCACTCTCTTAGGCGGTATTCTGGCTTATTTCTCCTTTTTCCACGGAGCAGAGCTTTCCACCCTCTTTATCAAGGGGAGCGAGACGGCGGTACTGAACGCTTCGGCAGAGTTTCTGAAAGCGACCAGCATCGAATGCTTTGTTCTCTCTGTTGCCTATTGCTTCATAGGCTATTTCAACGGCATAGGGAAAACAACATTTGTTATGGTACAGGGAATTTTGTCCATCTTTCTTGTTAAGCTCCCCTATGCGTGGTTTGCCAGTACACGGCCTGAACCGAGCCTCTTTCAGATTGGGATGTCCACAGCATGGGCTGCCGTGTTTACGCTGCTGCTGTGCTTGTGGTACTACATCCACTGTGACAGGAAGGATAGACTGCCGTGAGAAATCTTGAATGGTTGAACGCTATAAAAACCACTATCGTCAAAGCAGTTAGGGAGTACTGATCCTTCTATTGCTCGTCTACACAATCAAGCATTGGGGAAAGTAACTTTCCTATTCTGAATATAGTCAGCATGGCCTCTGGCAGGAGTCCTTGATTGCTCCTGCCTATACTAAAAATCAGGGAGGTAAGACCAATGAACAAGAAAGAAAATCTCATTACTGTTTGTCAGGAAACTCCAAAGACAGCATTCCGTGACGAGCAGAACAGCCGTATTCAGTTTGCGGCAACCAATTCCATTTCGGAGGTTTTGAAGAACCTGCACAGCAGTTTGCATGGCCTAGATGAAAATGCCGTGGCTGAAAGCCGTAACACGTTCGGCAGCAACAAGGTGACTCACGAAAAGAGAAAATCTCTTGCCAGGCGCATAGCTGCAGCATTCATCAATCCATTTACCGCCATCCTCTTCTGCTTGGCGCTGGTATCGGGAATGACAGATATGGTCTTCCCGCATTTCTCGCTTTTCGGAACCAATCCGGAGAATTTTAACCCGCTGACAGTAATTATCATCCTGACAATGGTATTTTTTTCCGGCGTTCTCCGTTTTATACAGGAGACCAGAAGTGGAGATGCAGCACAGAAGCTGCTGGCGATGATTACCACAACCTGCACCGTTACCCGCACGGGGAAGGAAATGACGGAAATCCCGATGGATGACCTGGTGGTGGGTGATGTTGTCCATCTCTCTGCCGGAGATATGATTCCGGCCGATGTTCGCATTCTGGAAGCAAAAGATTTGTTTGTCAGCCAGGCAAGTCTGACCGGAGAAAGCAACCCGGTTGAAAAAACACCCGATATCTCGGGTGTCAAAGACAGCATAACCGATTACACAAACATTGCCTTCATGGGCAGTAATGTAATTTCCGGAAGTGCAGATGCCGTGGTAATCCGCACCGGAGACCGGACGCTCTTTGGCTCGATGACATCCGCCGTCGCAGGAGAAGCGGTGGAAACCAGCTTCACCAGAGGTGTCAATGCGGTCTCATGGGTACTGATCCGCTTCATGTTGATTATGGTTCCATTGGTGTTCATCATCAACGGTATCACAAAAGGTGACTGGCTGGATGCGTTTCTGTTCGGTATTTCTGTTGCCGTCGGGCTGACACCAGAGATGCTCCCTATGATTGTGACGACCTGCCTTGCCAAGGGCTCTGTTTCCATGAGCAAAAAGCAGACCATTGTCAAGAACCTCAATTCCATTCAGAACTTCGGTGCGATGGATATTCTCTGCACCGACAAGACCGGGACGCTGACCCAGGACCAGGTAGTGCTGGAATATCATCTGAATGTCAATGGCGAAGATGATATGCGGGTATTGCGTCACGCTTACCTCAACAGTTACTTCCAGACCGGCTATAAAAACCTGATGGATCTGGCAATCATCCGTAAAACAGAGGAGGAAGAGGCAGCAGATTCCAGACTTCTTGACCTTTCCGAAAGCTATGTAAAAGTGGATGAGATTCCCTTTGACTTTACCCGTCGCAGGCTGACCACAGTGGTACAGGACAAGAACGGCAAGACGCAGATGGTAACAAAAGGTGCGGTGGAAGAAATGCTCTCCATCTGTACCTATGCAGAGTGTGACGGCGTAGTACAGCCACTGACTGAGGATCTCCGCAGGCACATCTTGGAAACTGTAGACAGCCTCAATGACAGAGGTTTCAAGGTCCTTGCCATTGCACAAAAGAGTAATCCATCCCCGGTAGGCACATTCGGAATAAAGGACGAGTGCGACATGGTACTGATTGGGTATCTGGCATTCCTCGATCCCCCAAAGGAGACTGCGGCAGATGCCATGAAGGCGTTGAAAGCACACGGCGTCACCACGAAAATCCTCACCGGAGATAATGATAGAGTGACCCGCACCATCTGTAAGCAGGTAGGCTTAAAGGTCAGTAATATCCTGCTGGGCTCCGAGCTGGACAGCATGACCGATGCGAAATTGGCAGAAGTTGCAGAGTCGACTACCGTATTTGCAAAGCTTACACCTGAGCAGAAAGCCCGTATAGTTTCTGTTCTTCGTGAGAACGGTCACACGGTCGGCTTTATGGGTGATGGCATCAACGACGCAGCAGCGATGAAAGCTGCCGATATCAGCATCTCGGTCGATACTGCAGTGGATGTGGCGAAGGAATCAGCAGATATCATCCTGCTGGAAAAAGACCTGATGGTTTTGGAACAGGGCATCATCGAAGGACGCAAAACCTACGCCAACATGCTCAAGTACATCAAAATGACAGCATCCTCCAACTTCGGCAATATGTTCTCCGTGCTGACTGCCTCAGCTCTGCTGCCTTTCCTGCCGATGATGAGCCTGCAGCTCATCTTACTGAACTTGATTTACGACCTGAGCTGCACAGCAATTCCATGGGATAATGTGGACGAGGAATTTATTGCAAAGCCCCGAAAATGGGATGCCTCCAGTGTGGGCAGCTTTATGATCTGGCTCGGCCCCTCCAGTTCTATCTTTGATTTCACTACCTACATTTTCATGTATTTTGTGTTTTGCCCCATGTTTGTATCTGGGGGTATCCTGTTCGGTGACCTGGCTGCTCATTACAGTGGTGCTGAACTTGCCACCATTGAGGCACAGTACATCGGGATGTTCCAGGCCGGCTGGTTCGTGGAGTCCATGTGGAGTCAGACACTGGTCATTCACATGATCCGTACTCCGAAAATACCATTTATCCAAAGCTGTGCCTCTGCCCCGGTAATGCTTCTGTCCTTGTCCGGAATTGCAGTGTTGACGGTAATTCCCTTTACGCCTCTCGGCTCGGCACTGGGATTTACAGCCCTGCCTGCTGCCTATTTTGGGTATCTGGTTCCCTGCATCCTGCTCTACATGGTGCTGGCGACAAGTTTGAAAAAAGCCTATGTACGTCACTACGGAGAACTGCTATGAACTGGAATAATATTTGGATGACGCTGTTCGGAACGACCCAGTGGTTTGGACTCAACATTGGCTTTTGGGTATCCCTGGCCGTGGTTGCGTTAATTGTAATTGTAATGAACCTTGTGTTCTGGGGAATGAAACCGAAGAAGTTTTGACTCCCATTGGCTAAAAGGTTTTCAAGTATGATTCTGCCCCTATAACAGACTACGGCCGGAAAATGCTCTCAAGAATTCTTCTTCCGGCCTGAGTCCGGAACACACTGTCCCGGAATGTCCTTATACGGGCAATATCATACCTGTTCTCACCGGCATTGACGATATAATCAGCCTCAAGAAGAATCTGATAGTCAAGCCCCTCTACATTGGTGTATGTGTGATGGTGGGCAACAAGCCATGAGATACGCTCCACATCTGCTTTTGCAACCGGGAGGTCTATGAAGAAAGCCTCAACAAGAGCCGGACTCTCCTCTTCCTGGTGCCTGCCGTCAGTGTTACCGTATTTCTCCCTGCACAGCGGACACGCTATGTCATGGACGACTGATGCAAGTTCAAGCACCTCCTCTGTATGGCTGTCCAAGCCCTCAAGTTTCCCGATTATTTCTGCATAAGACCATACTTTAAGGAAGTGGTTAATATCATCAAAGTTGCCGTCATAGAACCCAATCATCTTCTCTGCAGCAAGTGCTACTGTATTTCTCTTCATTTTTCTCTCTCCTAAAATAATGATATCACCTCATATATAACCACAGGCATGAACGGGGCAAGTATGAAGTTAGCCACCTTTATGTGCGTTATATCAAGGATGTTGAGTGCTATGGCAACAACAAGAAGCGAGCCCACCTCTGACATCTGGCTTATTACAGTGTCATTGACAATGGTTGCAATCCAGCTTGAGGAAAAAGTGAGAAGTGCTTCATAGAGAAAACAGATGATCCCGGCAAAAGCGCATCCTACCCCCTTGGTAGTTGCCATCAGAAAGACAATCAGGATGTCTATGAAAGACTTTGCAAGATATGTGTTGAACGTTCCCTTCGTTCCGCTCTCTATTGCCCCGACTATAGCCATAGCCCCCACACAGACAAAGAGGGAAGCAGAGACAAAACCGTCTGCAAAATTATTGTCCTTCAGAGAAACCTTTCTCTGGACAAATGAACCGAACTTATTGAGATGGCCGTCAAAATCCAGTAGTTCCCCGATGATTACCCCAAGCGCAATTGAGAATGTAAGGACAAGGAGATTAGTCTCACTTGAAAATCCGACAGCTCCTGAGTAAAGGACGCACAGTCCCAGTCCGGTCATAAGCCCGGTCTTGAGCTTATCAGGAATCCCCTTTCTGATTAAAGCTCCGAGAATTCCGGCAACAAAGATTCCGCCACCATTAATAAGAACACCAGTCATTGTCATGGAGAGAATGCTATAACTATCGAGAAGTTTATTGAAGAGAGAAAAGAGATTTTCTTCTGTCTTTCCAAGACAATTCCCAACAAGAGGGCATAGTCAAACATATTGTGTATAATTACTGTACTCACATAAAGATATTTCCAATACTACTATCACTCCGGCTCTATCATCAGGGTGAATGAATTCTTATGCCAGTCTATAAGCCCGTCCCTCTTCATCTTTCCCAGTTCCTTGGAGAGTGCTGTCCTGTCAGTATTAAGATATGAGGCCATCTGCTCCCTGTTGAAGGGAACAGAAAATGTCTTCTTCCCGGTCTTTGCATATACTCCCGAGAGGTATGTCAGTAGCCTTGCCCTTATTGTCTTAGGCGTTGTACAGAATATCCTGTTTGACAGTACCATATTCTTTCTTGCAGTTACTGCCACAAGATTATTCAATAGCTTTATATACCAGCTTCTTTCTCGGTTTCTCTCATCCATAAGCTTTCTGAGGTTGATGAAAAGTATGTCACACTCTTCATTTGCCACAACATCCACCATCAGAGGTTCACTCGAAAGTACATAACTCTCTGCAAAGACATTTCCCTCACCCATATTGCTAAGTATGCTGCAATTCCCCCATGGGTCATTGTTCTCTATAAGGATGCTTCCTTTCCTGACTATTCCAATCTTGTCAGTTCTCTCTCCTGAGTGAAGAATAATCTCCCCCTTCATAAAAAGTCTCTGATGCATGGCATTCATGCTTACAAACTCCTGGATCTCTTCCTCCGTTATATCTCTGAAAACCGGCGATGAAATTATCATAAATATTACATTACGTGGTTATAACCACATACTCCTCTTCCCTATTATTTTATTCTTTTCATGTAAAAACAACTTAAAACGGAGAAAAACGATGAAAAGAAGAATTATCGAGATAAACGAAGAAAAATGTAACGGCTGTGGACTCTGCGCCAATGCTTGCCACGAAGGTGCAATTGCCATCGTAGACGGAAAGGCTAAACTGATGAGGGACGACTACTGTGACGGTATGGGAGACTGCCTCCCCTCCTGTCCGACCGGAGCAATCTCTTTCATTGAAAAAGACACTCTTGCCTATGACGAGAAGGCAGTAGAGGAAAACAAGAAAAAGAAAGCTGCAGTAGCTCCTCACTTCCAGGGGTGTCCGGGACATCAGATGCATCAGTTCAAAAGAGAGGAAAAACCAGAGGTTGAAGAAGAAAAGAGTTCCCAGGCAAGAACATCCCAGCTCCAGCAGTGGCCTTGCCAGATTAAGCTTGTCCCTGTAAATGCACCTTATTTCAATGGGGCAAAACTTCTCATTGCTGCTGACTGCACTGCCTATGCTTATGCTTCAATTCATGAGGACTTCATGAGAGGGAAGATTACAATCATAGGATGCCCGAAACTTGACAGTGTCGACTACTCGGAGAAGCTGACCCAGATTATTGCCAATAATGATATTAAATCCATTACGGTATTGAGGATGGAAGTCCCTTGCTGTGGAGGTCTTGAGAATGCTGCCATAACTGCCCTGAAGAACAGCGGAAAGTTCCTTCCCTGGAGAGTTGTCACATTCTCACTTGACGGAAAGATTCTTGAGGACTGAGCAAAATGTTTGAAGAAGGAGTTTTCGATATTGTGAAGGACAATCCCCCGCTTGACGGCCTTACAATATCACAAAAGGGAAGCAGGGATGGTAGTGTCTACTTCTTCTCCCTCGGGAGAGGAACAGATATCAGCATTGAGCATTACCTATATAGAAAACTTATCCTCATCCTTTTAGGTGAAATAGAACTTTATTCCGAATCCGGCTCTATAAACCTTGATAAAATAGATGGAATAATCACGAAAGAGAATATATCATTCGGAGTGAAAGCAGAAAAAGAGAGCGTCTACATGGAAGTAGACCTCGGGAGAGACAACATGGTGAACGAAAAGATAAATGCAGGTGAGATTTTTGCACTTAAGGATCTCGTACCCTACAGAAAGGACAGCATCGTAAACATTGATGTTGTTCACAACTCAAAGATGAAGTTTGTAGTCATGGCCTTTGATGAAGGTACAGGCTTGAGCGAACATGCCGCCCCGGGAGATGCGATTATCTTTGCCCTTGAGGGAAAAGGCGTTATCGGGTATGAAGGAAAAGAATATCCGATTAAGGAAGGAGAAAACTTCCGCTTTGCCAAGAACGGCAGACACAGTGTCAGGGCAGAAGGAAGATTCAAGATGGCTTTACTTCTCTCTCTGGAGTGATGGCAAATACTCTGAAAATTACAAGCTGGTGGCAATATGCTACCGGCTTTTTTGATGAAAATATCCCAAAAGTGTCACTTTTCTAGCCACTTTTACCTCTTGCAATTTGTTATTCTCTCTTTATAGGCGCTACAAAGCGATTGGGTGTTACCCCTTGCTAGGATGAGTTTAATACAACTGGAGTGTTACTTCCGGATTCGTTTTTATACTTTGAATAGGGAGGTGGTGCGTATGGACTGGAAAATGATTATTTACATCATTTCAGTAGCCAACGATGTGTTCGATTTATGTCGAAACACATCCGGCTTACTGAAACGTATGTTAAAGAAACATCGAAAGAGAAATACCGCCCATAGCTCTCGCACAGCTAGGCGGTAAGTAAAATATCTCCTAGCAAGGGGGCACTCGCTTGTAGCGCCTTCTTGTATTGTTAATTTAACACGACAATCCGGTTTTGGAAAGACTATGTCATGTCAATAGACTACAATCTTGTTACTATTCGCAGGACGACATATATCCTGTAATCAGGGCCCTGATAAGCAACACAAGAAAAGAAATTGTTATCAGCTCACCTTATCTCAAGCTAGGAGCAAGCGCGCTAAAAATTATTGAAGAGCTACATAATGCATCAAATCTTGGAGTCTCTGTTGAGGTAAGAGTATCTCTGAATAACTCCCAGGAAGAGATAAACCGACTTAGCGAAGCTGGAATCCATGTTGTTGTAACGTCTTCATGCTATCTAAAATTTGCCTCCTTCGATAGAAAATCCCTCCTGTTCGGAGAGCTGAACCTACTCGGAAACTATATCAATATACGAGATGGCAGACTCCCTTTAAATACTGAGTCATCCGACCCGCATGTAATGATTCTTGTTAATGACCCTGAAGTCATAAATTCCCTGCTTGAGCCGAATCTCTTCCTATGAATTGCAATCTCTCCGATAAAATCCCAAAAGTGTCACTTTTCTGACCACTTTTGCCTCTTGCAATTTGTTATTCTCTCTTTATAGGCGCTACAAAGCGATTGGGTGTTACCCCTTGCTAGGATGAGTTTAATACAACTGGAGTGTTACTTCCGGATTCGTTTTTATACTTTGAATAGGGAGGTGGTGCGTATGGACTGGAAAATGATTATTTACATCATTTCAGTAGCCAACGATGTGTTCGATTTATGTCGAAACACATCCGGCTTACTGAAACGTATGTTAAAGAAACATCGAAAGAGAAATACCGCCCATAGCTCTCGCACAGCTAGGCGGTAAGTAAAATATCTCCTAGCAAGGGGGCACTCGCTTGTAGCGCCTTCTTGTACCCTTAATCTAATACAGTTCCAGAGATTTGAAAAGGCCTGTATCCGCAAAAATGGTGGAAAGAAAGTTACTTTGAGCTATACTACTCACATGAGAAGAACAGAAAGAGAAGTAACATCACCTGAAGCCATTTTTGATATCCTTTTACGCTGTACTGTTGTACGCATTGCCATGAATGATGATATAACCCCATATGTCATCCCGATGACCTTCGGCCCAGAATTCAAGGACGGCAGGATAATCATCTACTTTCATAGTGCTCTGGAGGGACACAAGAACGACCTGCTTCTAAAAGACAGCAATGTCACCGTTGAGGCGGATCTCTACTACAGGACAGAGGAGACCGGCATGGGAATCACTGCAAAGTATGAGAGCGTAATCGGATCTGGAAAGGCAGAGAGACTAATGGAGGTTCCCGACAAAGTACATGGGCTCAAGGTAATTCTCGACCACTACTCACGCTCCGGTTTTCCTGTTGAATCATGCAAGGGTCTCTCAAAGTGTGATGTATACCGTATCGTACTCGATACTGTTACCGGAAAGCACAATATGGACTGAAGGAATACTATAAGCATATCTTCAAATACATGACATAATAGAGTTATGAAATATATTCTTGTGACCGGTGCCTTCGGAGGCATGGGAAGAGCATTTATAGAAAAGGCAAAGGAGAGAGGGTATTCTGTCTTCGCCCTCGATATAACCATCCCGGAAGACTTCAATGAGGAAAACATCATCCCCATCTCTTGTGATATCACAAAAGAGAACAGCCTCCTTGCTGCACGCACCATCGTCCGCACCTATACTGACTCTATCTATGCCGTCGTTCATTTCGCCGGACTATATACTCTCAACTCTCTTCTTGAAATAACTCATAACGACTGGGAGAAAATCTTCTCTGTCAATGTTACAGGACCCTACCTTGTAAATAAGACTTTCATCAGCCTCCTCAAAAAGGGAAGCCGTATACTAATAACAACAAGTGAGCTGGCCCCACTAAAGCCGCTCCCATTCACGGGACTCTATGCCGTAACCAAAGCCGCACTCGAGAGGTATGCCTTCTCTCTTTTGATGGAACTTCAGCTCAAAGATATCTTTGTCTCTGTTCTGAGACCCGGAGCTGTCAGGACAGGCATGATAGATAAATCCACATCAGATCTGGATAAATTCTGTAAAGAGACTAAACTCTACAACACCAATGCAAAACGCTTCAAAAAGATAGTTGACAGCGTCGAAGCCAAATCCATTGCTCCGAGTTTACTTGCAGACAAGGCAATGAAAATCATTGAAAGCAGAAGACCACGCTTTTCATATACAATCAACAACAACTTCCTTTTGAAATTAACACGTTTCTGTCCGAAGAGACTTGAAGCTGCAATCGTAAAAAAAATCCTGCAATAGAAATGCAGGAGAAAAGACAATAAAAAAAGCTGGCGACGACCTACTCTCCCGGAGACGAACTCCAGTACCAT
>CAVIAZ010000035.1:0-15599 GCA_963640795.1 bacterium
AGCCTGTTACATTAGGTGTAGATGCAGGCTACAAATCTATTGGCATATCTGCTACTACCGAATCAAGGGTACTGTTCGAAGCTGAAGTTACTCTACGTGATGATGTTACAAAGCTCTTAACAGCAAGGCGTGAGTTTCGGAGAAGCCGGCGTAACCGTAAGACACGCCATCGCGCTCCCCGTTTCGATAATAGAGTCCACTCGAAACACAAAGGCTGGCTCGCTCCGTCTGTCGAGAACCGTATTGGTACACATATAGCTGTAATCGAGAAAGTCTGTGCTCTGTTACCTGTAACGAGAATCGTTGTTGAAGTTGCTGCATTCGATATTCAGAAAATCAATAATCCTGACATTGAAGGCGTAAGTTATCAGAGAGGTGAACAGCTCGGATTCTGGAATACGAGAGAATACGTACTCTGGCGTGACGGTCACAGATGTAGGCACTGCAGAGGAAAGTCGAGAGACAACATCCTCGAAGTGCATCATCTTATAGAGCGCAAAGACGGTGGTTCTGATAGACCCGATAATCTCATCACACTCTGTAGTACATGTCACGATGCATACCATAGAGGAGAGTTTAAGCTCGATAAACCGAAACGAGGTTTCAGAGCTGAAACGTTTATGGGTGTTATGCGTTGGACAATTGTGAACAGGCTCAAGGCTAAGTACGGCGATGATATGGTAGGCATTACATACGGCTATATCACAAAGTCGACTCGTATTGAGAATAAACTTGAGAAAACGCATTACGTAGACGCCAGGTGTATTTCCGGTAATCCGACTGCTAAGCCAAACGGTAAGGTCTGGGATATGGTAAAGCGACGCTCGCATAACCGCCAGATACATAAGTGTACGATACTGAAAGGCGGAGTGCGTAAGCTAAACCAATGTCCACGTAAAGTCTACGGATTCGGTCTCTTCGATAAGGTTATGTACAACGGAGAGCTCTGTTACATACACGCAAGGCGTAAGAGTGGCTACTTCAATATTCGCAGATTTGACGGAACGGTGATAGCAGATAGTGCATCGTATAGGAAACTGACGCTCGTTGAGCGTGTTCGCAATATAGATATATTCTCCTCCCACAGGGCAAGCCCTGGGGTTCCCGCTGACAAGGAGTTTAACAATGGAACTGAATACATTAGGATTCCGAAGTTTATGGAGGGAGAAGCTCTTCCTCCCGGGTATTTTGATTCTCCTGATCCTTACAGAAATCCGCCAAAGACAAAGTATAATATGAGGGCTATGGTGAATTATGCTTTGAAGAACGGAAAGAATGTCACTGACCTGACCCAAGAAGAAGTCAGGCCGTTTCTGATTGCAGATGTCCATAGCATCAGATAACCTCATATTCTTAGGTAGAACCCACATTCAGAAGAAGTGCAATACTCACGAACACAAACGGGAAAAAGTCGTTTTGATTACTGTTTCCACGCCAATGTTTTCTCAAGCCAAGTAAACATAAGATCCAACCATCCGTCTGTCCGCTCCTCACGTCCTCCGACATCACAGGTACATATCGAGAGACCATGCTTTCCTTTCTGGAAGAGATGGTACTCAAACGGGACTGATGCCTTAATAAGAGCTGAAGAGAGCAAAATGGTATTCATGGGATGGACAGCTTTATCTTCTGTTGTATGCCACAGAAAGACCGGAGGAAGGGAGGAATCAATCTGGTTTTCAAGAGAGTAATAAGCCTTCCTGTCCTCGTTACCACCAGTTATGTTATAAACCGAGCCATCATGACCATACTCCCCTGTTGTGACTACTGGATAGCAGAGAACTATTGCCCCCGGCCTCCCGTCCCTGTTATGGCACACACTCGAGAGGGCAAGATGTCCCCCGGCAGAAAACCCCATGAGGACAATCTTATCCCGCATGATATCGTATTCTTCACGGCTACTTCTTATATAATCGAGGGCATCCCTGACTTCATCCTCGGGATTCCTCTTTTCTATATTTTCCCTTCCTACAGTGTACTCAAGGATGAATGCCTGGTACCCGCGGGCGAGAAACTCCAGAGCAACAGGTTCCCCTTCTCTTTTTGAGACATGTTCATACCCGCCACCAGGAAGAATAAGGACAGCAGGACGCGGATAGCTCTTGTCCTTTCTGATACGTTCATGAATATACCCCGTAAGCGTAACGCCGTCCCCGAACTCCTTCTTAATAATTTGCATGGTGTTCCTTTCTGTAGGCTTCGGTATCTTCTATGAGCATCTTTGCAAAATGCGGAGCAGAGAAATCTATAGGAAGCTTATCCATCGTTTCAGATATATTCTTCAGGACATTCCCATTTGTGGAAGCCATCTCGATTATGTCAAGTTTGCCTTCAAGGTCATCCTCGCACCACCCCACGGGATACTCATCAAAGAAGAGCTGTGTGGAACGTCCCATATAAAGCACTTCAGATACCAAAAACGGACGCTTGAGATAGAGTGACTCCATAAGGGAGTTTGCACCCGCCTTTCCCATTTGCATGTCAGAAGCCATGATATATTCCTGGGCATTGTCGACGAATCCGCGCATCTCAAGAGAGAAGGAGGGATTGAGCTTTTTGAAGCGCTCGAACTCTATCTCCGTCGATTTGCTCTTACCTCCGATTACAACCACCTGTATGTCGAGTCCTCTCTTTACAAGCCCGTAGAGTAGCTTCGGGTTTCCGATCCCCTCTCCCCCAAGATTCCAGAGCACGGTAAACTTGTCCTTAAGACCGAGTTTCTTTCTCGCTTCCTCTTTTGTAAGCTTCTTTGCAACCTCGAATTTCTTCGAAAGCGGGAACGGGCAGAGTTTGACCTTGCTACTGTCCTGCCCCATGGCTATTGTGTGTCGCACTCCCAGTTCTGTCGATATGTAGCACATCGTGAGCTGGCTGTCGATTCCGGCCTTAACCTGGTCAAAGAGATCCGCTGCATAATCATATACAGGGCAGTCAATCCCTATTTTCTTCAATACGGCGGGAAGGAGTGTCGCACCCATGAAGTTGGTAGACATGATAAAATCTGGTTTTTCACGCAGGAACCACTTCTTGAAATGCCGTATGGCCTTTGTATTATTGCTCAATGCCCTCAATGAGTCATGTGCCATTCTGGCATTCGAGAGTTCATTGGCTTTCTTTTCAAGTTTCGGATGATGCAGCAGATACCGCCAGTAATGCTTGGAAATCCATTTGACGAACGGCATCTTGAATGCCAGGAAGAGATCCTCGACAACAGCCTCATGCCCCATGTCCCTGAACGCATCAGCAAGTGCAACTGCTGGAATATAATGGCCCTTGCCGGCATCAACATATAAAAAAGCACCTTTCACTTTCTTTCCTCTCACTTCAGATTTCACCCTATTCTCACAAGTTACAGCCGATTTAGCAACCCCTGATAAAGATTGACGAAAGGCCCTCTATGATGGTAAGTTAATAGACAGTGCAAAAACGCATATTTAATTAGTTAGAGGTTCTTATCATGAATGAAGACAAGACAGTTGCAACTGTAAAAGAAAACAGCAAAAAGAAAAAAAAGAATCAGTACTCACTGGCCTGGATTATCGGTATTGTGATTTTGATTCTCATTTCTCTGACATTTGTCCTTCCGACAACTCTTTTCTCAACTACACAGAGTGCAATCAGTTTTGGTAAATATGACGGCAATTCAATTGAACTGACCAATACCAGCTATTTCTACTATCAGCTGCAGAGCATCTACAGCTATTATGTCCAATACTACGGTGAGAGCGTGGCAAGCAGCTATATGTATAACATCTATTACTCTGCCTTCCAGCAGGCTCTTGTCAATGAAGCTTTCCAGAAGCTGGCAGCGGACGCAGGTTTCAGTGCAACAAACAAGCAGATTTCCGATGCTGTTATCTCATCCGGCTACTATTCAGACGGAACAAACAGCTATTCCCAGGAAGTCTACAACCAGTCCACAGACCTCCAGAAGGAGCAGATTATCGCATGGATGAAGCAATATGTTGTCTTCAACGAAGTCCAGAACACAATAACATCAGCTCCTGTCAGCAGTGCAGAGAATTCATTCATCTCCTCCCTCAGCTCTGACAAGCGCACAATCGAGTACCTGGCAGTCAACGAGTCAGTCTACCCGGATGAGGATGCAGTCAGCTACGCTAAGGAAAGAGCTGACCTCTTCAACGTTATCTCCTTCACATCAGCAACTTTTGCTTCCGAAGATGAAGCTAAGGCTGCACTTGAAGCTATCAATGCAGGCACAAAGACAATGGAAGAGGCAGTAAGTGAGTCTTCCACAACCGAGACTAAGGAAGAAAATTACTTCAAGTATAAGGCAGATGACACCCTCTCCGAACTCTACTCGGCAGAGGAAGGCGCTTTCGTCGGCCCGATCAGCACATCCAACGGCTATACTATCTACCGTATCGACAGTGCAGCTAAGGAGCCCGATTACACAGACGAGACAGTTCTGAGTGCCATAAAGAGTTATATAAAGTCTAATGACAGCGACACAATAAAGGCTTACCTCGATTCTGTAATCGACACAATATACAGCGAAGCTTCAGAAGATTTTGATGCTGCAGCAGAGAAGTACGGCCTCTCAGTTTCATCAGTCAGCGACGTTGCACTCAACACGGGAGACAGCCAGTTCATCTACTCATACAGCTACACAACAGAGAACTCATCTTACTCCGGCTCATCGACCAATGGTTACATCTACACCCAGGCCGAGAACGATTCCTCATGGAACGAAAAGCTTTTCAGCGTAGACTTCGGAACTGTGCTTGAGCCTGTATATGTAAATGATGCATATATCATCGTGCGCCCTGTTGAATCAACAGGAACAACAAACTACATGTCATCAGTCATCTCAAGCATGTATTCATCTTATGCCCAGCAGTACGGACTTGCTGACGCAGAGGCAAAGATTATCTCATCTGACAAAGTTGAAGACAATTTCTTCTCTGCCTTCATCCAGGCTGCCTACGGGACTTCAACTGACGATCACGACCACACCTGATAGATTATTTCAGAGAGAAATGGCGGGCTCCCGTAAGGGTTGCCCGTTTTCTTTTTCTCCTCTTTCAAATATGCTATCTCTCATGAAGAGTAATCCTGAATCATCACCCGCCATCTTCAATTGTCTCTCTCCGTCTTTTTCAATGGCCAATGAAGAGGTATTCACATTTATCGACCATTCGGCTGAACTTGCCCTGATCTTCGACTTTGAAAGAAGACAGCTTAACTCGAGATGCATAGTAAGAGTAATAGATTACCATAACAGGAAAGTCTCTGAGATGCGGAGCCGTACATTACGCTTCAAGATAAAGTCGACATTCGCCCCGCTGCCATACAGTGACGAGGGAATCACATTTATGGGAGGCGGCTTTACTGCATCAGCCATCGTGAAAGATGGAAGAGGTGAGATAATATCGGCACTCCCTGATTTTAGTCTTCCCTCGGGAGAGACAGGACTCAAGACAAGACTCTCGTTCAAAGTGGAGCCAGAAAAGCCGTCCTTTAACCGGCTATACACAAAATCACACTGCTATGAGGCTGTCCACTCCTCCTTTTCAGCTGAAGTAAACGGGACAATTAGGACGGGAGGCGTTAAAAGGGAGATAAAAAAAGAAGATTACTCTCTCCACCATATCTGGAAAGTGACAACATTTCCTCTCAAGAGACACTTCCATTCGTCGTTTTGCTATGGGTGGACCGATAGCCCCTTCTCTTTCACGCTTTCCCTTGAAGAGGAGAAATGCATGCTACTCTACGGCAATTCACTTACAAGCTATGACGGAATAAAAATGGAGAGAGTTGAAGAGAATGAATACAGCTTCACGGACGGAAAGGGAGTATCTATAAAGTTCTCAGCCTTCCATACCGAGAGGGAGAAAACGGGGCCTTTCAGAAAAAACCGCACCCTTCGCCATGGTCTCTTCTCAGGAAACATCGGCACACTCTCCTTCTCTGATTCTTTCGGGTGTATGGAAATGTAACTCTTTTTCTGCTAGACTTCTCCAGTCAGAAATAATATATATGTGTGAAGAAATTACCAAAAGAACATTCAGAGAGCTCGGACTCTCTGAAAAAACATTGTCAGCAATTGAGAAAAAAGGCTTCGAGGAGCCTTCTGATATACAAACCCTCTGCATACCGCTTCTTCTCCAGGACGGGACAGAGGTTATCGGGCAGGCCGAGACAGGAACGGGAAAGACTGCAGCATTCGCTCTTCCTATCTTAGAGACCGTAGATGAAGACAACAAATCTGTCCAGGCTTTGATTCTCACTCCCACCAGGGAGCTGGCACTCCAGGTTGCAGAGGAGATCAACTCACTCAGGGGTGAGAGGAATATCGAGTGCACGCCGATTTACGGCGGAGCAAGCATGGAAAACCAGATAAGAAAGCTCAAGAAAGGTGTTCAGGTCGTAGTCGGTACTCCGGGCCGTATCCTTGACCATATAAGGCGGAAAACACTCATTCTCTCTGCCCTCACATTCATGGTCCTTGATGAGGCAGATGAGATGCTCGACATGGGCTTTATTGAAGATATCGAGGAAGTGTTGAAGGTCGTCCCCGAGAACAGGCGCATGCTGATGTTCAGTGCAACGATTCCTCCCCAGATACAGAAGCTTGCCTCATCTTTCATGAAGAATGCACAGCTTGTGAGGACACAGAAGAGAGATGTGGCCACAAAGAATGCCGACCAGATCTACTTTGAAGTGAAGGAAGCTGACAAGGTCGAAGCCCTCACCAGGATAATCGACCGCAACAGCTCATTCTACGGCGTCATCTTCTGCCGTACGAAGAACCAATGTGACGAGATCGGGCACATCCTCCAGGCCCGGGGCTATGATGCCGAGGCACTCCACGGGGACCTTTCACAGAGGGAAAGGGAGATAATCCTCAGAAAGATGAGGGAGAAGACAATCTCCATCCTTGTTGCAACCGATGTTGCAGCCAGGGGACTCGACATACAGGACCTGACTCATGTAATCAACTACTCCCTCCCACACGATCCCGAGATATATATCCACAGGGTTGGAAGAACAGGACGGGCCGGCAAGGAGGGAACTGCAATAACCTTCATCACCCCCTCCGAAGCAAGACGTTTCTCATATATAAAGAAGGCAAGCAAGGCCGAAATAAGGAAGGAAGAGATTCCCTCTCCAAGAGAAGTTGTTGAGACGAAGAAGGAGATTATCACAAAAGAGCTCATGGAAGCTCTCAAAGAGGAGGCCAATGCTGACTACAGGGAGGTTGCTGCCAAGCTGCTTGAAAACAGGGATGACGTGGATGTGCTTTCCTCCCTTCTCTATCACTTCTACCACAATTCACTCGATATAACTCAATATAAGGATATACAGCAGAAACCGAAGAAGCTTAAGGAAAGCGAGAAGAAGACCAGGGAGAGAAAGGACAGGGAGAGGCCGTATGACAGAATCAAGACTCCCAGCATGGACGAAGGCGGAATAACCCGTCTCTTCATCGCACGGGGAAAGAATGACGGCATTACCAAGAAGGACCTTGTGGCAATCATCTATGACCAGACTGGCGTCAGAGACAGGGATCTCATGGACATATCGGTAATGGATGACTACTCCTTCATCAATGCCCCATACGACATTGCAGAGCATATCCTCGAAGTCTTCAATGGCAGGAAGTATGACGGAAAGACCATCATAACAAAGGCCAAGGCTCCCCGTTCAAAGAGGAAGACAGAAGACAGGAAGAGGAAAAGCAACAGCCACAGGAAAGTTGAGAAAGTAGAAAAAACAGGAAGGCGGGGAAGAAGAAGATAACTACTTCCTCTCCCTCAAAAGAACAAACTTCTCCAGGGGATAGACAATCACATTCTGCATGAAGCCACATGCTGCAGCAGCAATCGTGTTGGCAAAGGGCCTGAGTGCATCACTCCCCTCAGACACTGCATTCGATATGACCCCCTGCAGCCAGGTCGAGAAGAGAATAAGCATTGTCATTACCGTGATGAATGTCACAAAGCACCATGAGGGCGAATCGGAATGGAAGACGGTCTTACGGTTTATGAAGTAGCCGTAGATATTTGCCAGGAGATTCGAGAGGAAGAACGTCATCACATACCCCCAATTACTGTTGCCTGCCCCCATTGTCTTTTCACTGAAAACAGCAGAGAGGAACGGAGGCAACGTAGTCTTCCAGGAAGAGAAGATGAACGGGAGTATGTTTACAAGAATGAATTGTAATGCGGTGACCGAAAGCCCCAATGCCAGATACTTAACAACCTGTATAATCTCTTTTCTTCTGTCCATGAGACAGCATAATACTCCAAAAACAATGAAAAGTCTCAAATATGGCTGTAGTCATCATACTTGTGGCTGAACCACTTGCTCATGAACCCGTTTTTCTTCTTGAGCATCCTTGATCCCCGTGTTATACGGCAGAGGCTCATCGACCTCTGGGATGCTATATCCCGCTGTGATTTCCCCTGCATCAGATCATCCATCAGGAGGAATCTCTGGACAAGGTCCTGGATCTCATTATTTGTAAGCATGTCATCAAAGAAGCTGTCAAGTTCCTCGGGAGAGCTGATGGAGAGTATGATGGAGTAAAGCTCAGCTTTACCTTTCTCCAACTCGTCTTTATCTATATTAACTACCTTGTTTCTTCCCATAGAATCAATATAACTTCCGCTTTTCCCTCCGTCAACAAAATCAGAAGAGAGGAGAGAAAATACGGGCGAAATTCCTGAAAAGCCTTCTGTAGAGAGGAAGCCTTCCCTCATCCCCGGCATGGATCTCCTCGCTCAAAAGAAGGAGGGATGAGAAGTTGTCCTTGAGTTTCCCTACAACGGAAGAGCGGAAGAAGAGTACGCTGTTCTCGAAGTGGAGATAGAATGACCTGTAGTCCAGGTTAGTTGTCCCGACAACAGCAATCTCGTCATCACTGATGAAGTTCTTTGAGTGTATGAACCCCGGTGTAAATTCATAGATTCTGATTCCGTTCTGCAGAAGGTGCTCATAGTTTGACCTGGTGACCTCGAAGACACTCTTCTTATCGGGATAGTGGGGAGTGATGATCCTCACATCAACTCCGCTCTTTGCAGCTATTATGAGAGCAGACTCCATCGACTCATCGAGGATAAGGTACGGCGTCGTAATCCAGAGATAGTTCTTTGCATTGTTGATTATCTGGAGATATGTATCCTCAGCTATCGTCTTGTCATCAAGAGGGCTGTCATCAAACATCTGAACAAAGCCGTCATCCTTACCCCTGACTGAGGGTATGTAAGACTCGAGGTTATCACTATCACCTGTTATGCAGTCCCAGTTACGGAGGAACATCAGCGTGGAGTTCCAGACCCCGTCACCTCTAAGTTTTATGGCATCATCCTGCCAATAGCCGAACTTGATGAGGTCATTGGCATATTCATCTGCAAGGTTCACACCACCTGTGTAGCAGACATTGCCGTCTATGTTGAATATCTTGCGGTGGTCCCTGAAATTGAGTCTGGGGTTCACGTGAAGCCTTATCTTGTTAAATGCGATGGCTCTGAGTCCGTAGCGTCTCAAAGTATATTCATAATGCCTCGGCAGCACATTGATTGACCCCATGTCATCAAATGCGATGCGGACATCAACACCCTCGGATGCCTTTTTCCTGAGGATGGCAAGTATCCTCTTCCACCACTTCCCCTGGTCGATGATAAAATACTCGATGAAGATGAACTTCTCTGCTTTCTCAACCTCAGTGATAAGGTCATTGAAGAAATCCTCCGCATCATTGAAATAATCAACAGAGGTGTTGCGGTAGGCAGAGAACCCCGTAATGTTTTTCACGTACTCACTTTGTCTTTTGTAGACAGGAGAGAGAGCATAGAGCTCCTCATCGGCACTTGAGAGACTGAACGATGTCTCATCGCTGATTTTCTTCCTGAAGTCGGCAACCTTCTTCTCGGAGAGGGACCCGATTTTCTTGTTGGCAAAAAGAAGATAAAGTACCCCACCGAAGAACGGGAAGACAATCAATACAAACATCCAGATAAGGCGGTAGGCGTTATTCTCCTTCCTCGTAATGATGATGGCAGACATAATCATCGAGAGGATAATGAAGAAAATATAGTTCTGGTGGCTCAATGCAGACCTGAGCACAAAGTATGCGATAAGCGCAATCTGGGCTCCGAAGAAGAGCACCATCCAGAACATTCTTGATGAGAGTATCTTATAGAGTCTTTTGAGCATCTTCCTTCCTCATTGAGAATTCACACCCGCAGTAATTCTGGCGGTAGAGTCCGAGTTCCTTAGCCATCTTACATGATAGGGCAAAGCCGTCCTTCTTCTTGAAATCTATCTTCTCAAATCCAAAGAGGTCCTCGCCCTCGTGGAAGATAGTAGCACTGTTCTTGAATCTTGAGACGGTCAGAGTTGTGGTAAAGTGTTCGATTTTCTCCTCTTTCGCCTTCTTGGAGGCAAGAAGCAGATTGAACCTGAAGCACCTTGAACAGCGTTTACCGTGCTCCGGCTCATCCTCAAGCCCTTTCACCCATTCTCTCCACTTATCGTGATCATAATCTCCTCTGATTACCCTGAGGTTATAAAAAGAGGCAACAACAAGAAGATTCTGCCATCTCTTATCGAATTCACTCTCGGGCCATATATTTGAATTCGAGAAATAGAGCACAGGTTCCCACCCGTCCTCAATAAGTCTCAGGACGGATGATGTGGCACACGGCCCGCAGCATACATGAAGCAAAATCTTTTTTTTCATTGTTGCAGATTCCAAATACAGCTATTATTCAATATTGAAGAGAAAAACTCCACAGAGAGGTTTATATATGTCAACAAAAGAGAAAAAAAGAAAATTCTTCTCATATGCCGTCATGGCATTCCTTATCATCGGGATATTCATGATCCTTTCAAGTGACAGCACAAAATGGATAGGAATCATATTCTTCGCCCTGGCAGTGGTGCTGCTTATAATCAACAGCCTGGGCACTATCCAGTATTCCAAGGGATCAAAGTTCCTCCAGGGTGCCAATCCCGATGTAAAGAAGGCACTTCCCTACTTCGAGAAGGCTGTAAAGCTCGGAGTCGATACCCAGACGGAAATAGTCATTGCCACACTTCTTGTGCAATACGGTGACCCGGAAAAAGGAAGGAAGATCCTTGAAGAGTATGTAGACTCAAAAGACAAGAAGACATGTGCAACAGCAAAGATATCACTCAGTATGTATTGGTGGCTCAAGCGTGATCTTGACAAGGCTCTTCCCCTTGCCGAGGAGGTATACAGCATGGGCTACAGGGACAGGAACCTCTATATAAATCTGCTGACGTACTACCTTGAAATGGGAAAATACAAGGAATTCAAGAAGCTTCTGAAGGAATGCAGGGAACTCAAGCTCAGTACTCCTGCCCTACTGGACCTTGAAGCCTCATACTATATGACACAGTCCGACTGGCAGAAGGCAGGAGCAAGCCTCGAGAAACTCTTCGATATTACAAATCCGGGGTTCATCGACCCATACCTTCACCAGGCAATGGTCTTTCTCCACTACGGAGAATGGGAGAAAGCAGCAAAAAGTCTCAGGGAAATAAAGAGCAATGTGCAATTGACTAACACATCAATATATAATGAAGCCCAGATAGACACGCTGATTGCATATATTGAGGACAAAGATACCCGCTGGGGTCTCCTTGAAGCTGTCAACAGCGATCCGTCACTCTTCCAGAGACGCGAGATGCCACAGGTGAAGAGGGGACTCGAGATGCCGTCTCTCCCTGCAAAACCCGACTTCTCGGCAGTCCTCCCCGATTCTGAAATAGACACAAAGGATGAGGGCGACATCGACACATCCCTCACCGATGACGATGAGGAGTGGATAAGAAAACACTCATGATTGATTAAGGCCACGTCGCTCTGACATGGCCTTTTCTTTTAGAACGATGTTGTGCTCACAAGCGAGGCAACTACATGTCGTGTCAGGTCCTTCCCGTATTCATATCCGACCCGGAGTGAAACCGGTAGCTTTATGAGCCCGATAAGGGAGAGATTCGACTTGAGTTCGATGCCGGCAGAGAAACCAAATCCCCTCTCGAGATTGAATAACGAAGAGAAATAGACTGCAACAGACGAATCCTCGAAAATAAGTGCCTCTGCAAATGTCGGATTCGAAACAAAGCTATATCCGAAGGAACTATTAATGAAGAGATTCATGAGAGAACTCTCTGTTTTAAGACTTCTGACCCCATAGTGTGTTGTCAGAGAAGTGAATCTGTCATAGATAAAGACCGGAACACTGCCCTTCCCGTCCACACTGAATCTTGCCCTTACAGAGGCATCAAGATAAAGAGAACGTGTAATATTGTACTTCCCGCCAGCACTAACCTGCACATAATTTCTCGGATTCCTGTTCAAGAACGCATCTCCAACCAGCTGGTACCCGACATCACCACCGACAGAGAACAACCTGTGGGAGTAGTCTGCCTGGACAAGGATAGAGAAAATCGAACCCTCTCCGTATTCATCCGGGTAAACGGCATAATCGCGGGAGTACTCAAGACTCTGATTGAGAGAAAGCTTGAAGTTATCCCAATAGAGGATGTAGTAATCAAGAGCCTCTCTAGCAGTAACCATCGGGAGGAAGGAATCATTCGGTCTCAGGATATCTGCATAGGCTTCAGCCTGGAACCTGACATTCGAGAACAGATACCAGTTCACCTTTCCCCCGAAGGTTATGAAGAGTTCGGAAGAGGCAAGGTTCTGGCCGTTATTTCCAAGTCCAGCAATAAGGGAAATTTCAAATGACGAGAGCAGGAACTTATACTCCAGGCCGGTAGTAAGGCTGTTCTTGAGATAGTGTGGAGAGAAGTCAGAATCGAGAGTAAGGAAGTTTATTCCCAGAAGAGCCGCATTTGAGTTCGTCTTGATACGGTTGAAGTAACTCATGCTCTTCTTGACTTCCTCAATTCTGAGAGAGACATCCTCATTCTCTGCAATATCTTCTTTAGCCTTATAGAGCCCGTTCAATTCTTCAGAGTGTGCATAAGCCGACTCATACCCTATCTGGGCCATCTCTTCAGCAGAGCCGAATGCCATAAATGAGAATTTCTCCACATCGCAGCGGATCCAGATAAGTGAAGTGTACTTCTTCAATTCACTTGAAGCGTTCTGCCGCTTCCCTATATCGAAAGACGTATTGAGGATGGTCACCGGGTTTATAAGCTCGACAGTGTCTGCATTATAGAAGGTTGTGGAGAGGATAACGGTATCTGTATAGTCGTAGGCGGCATCAATCGGGGCAAGGGAAATTACTCCGCCGTCGATGAGGAGATGCCCCTCATACTTATAGGGAGCAAAGTATGCCGGAAGAGCAAATGATCCGATGAGTACATCAGCAAAGGACCCCTCCGTTATCCTGACTTCCCTCTTGCTGACAAGGTCATCACAGACAACCATGACGGGTATCTCGGTGTTTTCCAGGCGGTAATCCTTACCAATCACATATTCCACCAGGGCCTTGAAGCCGTCAGAACTCAAGAAACCACCCTTAGCAGGAAGAGTCAGGGAAAACCATGATGAGATATCACCAGCGGACAGAATTTCCTCAATCTGCGACGGGCTTACCCCCGCAGCATAGAGCATCCCGATAATCGAGCCCATCGAGTTGGAAACGATAAAATCGGGCTTTACACCTATCTCGTCCAGATACTTCAATACCCCGATATGAGCGCAGGCACGTGCAGACCCCCCAGTCAGAACCAGGCCTATGGGATCTCTCTCACCTTTTGTACGTTCAAGTATCCTCTCCCTGAAATTCTCATCCCCATAGACGACAGGGATATCAGAAATAAGTATTTCTTTCAGAAATTCATCACTTTCCTCAATCTCCACAGCTTCTTCAGCCAGAAGAGGAACAAGACAAAGAACTATCAATATAAAAAGAAAGAGGATTTTTTTCATTCCTTAATAATAATCTTTCTCTCCCTCCCCTTCAACTTCAACTTGCACAATTAGACCCTTTTCTGCTAACATTTTTCTGTTCGGCGTGATGGCGGAATTGGTAGACGCAGTAGACTCAAAATCTGCCGAGGGCAACCTCTTGTGGGTTCGATTCCCACTCGCGCTAGAAAAGAGACAGGTTTTGATACAATTCAGAATCTGTCTTTTTTATTACATTGTTCACCAAGGAAGAGTCTTACTATATAGTTGAGGGGGGGAAGTTTAAAAATGTTAACATATTTTGTTGACATTTCGGCACCGTTACATTAATTTTTGAGTGTAGGATTTTATATCACTATACACCTCGGAGGTAGTGAGTATTGCACTTAAATGTTATCTGTTAACATCACCCTCCTTGGGGAAGCCACCAAAACGGTGGTTCTTTTTTTGAGGGAGATTGATGATGCATCCTGTAGTTTATGTCTATTCCGATGAATCCGGGGTGTTCGATAAATTCCACAAAGATTACTTCGTCTATGCCGGCATAGCAGTAATCGGACAGGACAATGCATCAATACTCACAAGGTCTTATCTGAATGCTGAAAAAAATCTTCGTAAATCATGCAAATATAAAGAACTACCGGAGCTGAAGGCATCAAAGCTCGAGAATGATGCCAAAAGAAAACTGTATAGAATAATCAAGGACTGCTACAAATTCATCGTTGTTGTAAGATTGAAGAAATTGCAGGATGAACGATTCTGCAACCGACTTTCACAACAGCGGTACCTGGACTATGCGTATAAGAGGGGACTTAAAAATCTTCTTCGGAATATGGCCAAAAACGGAGAACTAGATCTTTCTCAAGAGTTTGAAATCAGATGCTACATAGACGAGCACAACATTGCGACTAACGGCAGATACGACTTAGCCAACTCCATTTATACAGAATTCAAGAGAGGGTTGTATCTTCCGAACTTTGAAATAAAACCAATCGCAACTGGGCTATGGGACGTATCAACTACCTATTGCAACTCTGAAACAAACACGCTTGTCAGAGCTTCAGATATACTGGCAAACAGAGCTTTATTTGAAGCCAAGAATGGATCAACACTACAAGATAGCCATACCTCGGTACTTACACTTCCGTAGCATTTTATACATGTCTCAGAATTTCACATCCCGGCAAAAACTATAGCAACGCTGAACACACAGAGTATGTATCTGTGTTTCATGCTAGGCTCATCATTCTATTATTAGACGCATATCTCTAAAGTACAAAAGTCAAAGTAATGTCCTCTCGAATACTACTTCACCCTGCGCTTCATTAAGGGAGGTGATAATGCACCTATCAGAGACCAGATGACACGGCAGTGCCAGTATGAAAGCTCTCTATATTTCCTCGATATGATGATACCACACTGATCGATACAAGTATTTAAACAGTACTGTAACTATAAGGTTTAATTGAAGAAATCTCACTTTTGAGACTCGTCTTCAGCTCTCTTATATCAAGATCGTTCTGCAGGTTAAGAAAATACCTGTCTGAGACGCCGAAATAGCGTGCAAGTCTTATGGA
The DNA here is from genome assembly GCA_963640795.1 of bacterium. GTDB lineage: Bacteria > Spirochaetota > Spirochaetia > Sphaerochaetales > Sphaerochaetaceae > Ornithospirochaeta. Next base: position 15,457 of record CAVIAZ010000035.1, read on the forward strand.
AGTATCGGGGGTAATCTTACGTCCGCTGTTAAGGATAGCCTGAATCCTGGACACAGGAACATGTATATCATGTGCAAGTTTATAGGATGAGAGGTTCATCGGAACCATGAACTCTTCTTTCAAAATCTCACCCATTGTCGGTG
>CAVIAZ010000036.1:0-15282 GCA_963640795.1 bacterium
ACCTTCCAGACGACCTTCAGTACGACCTTCCAGACGGCCTTCCAGACGGCCTTCCTCTTTCATTTCTCTTCCCCATTCCATTTCAGCCTGGCACACATTAACCTCCTCCACTCCTTCCGGAATGTCAAAATTTGAGCCTGTGATGACTTTTATTACTTTCGCTGCATCTACATCAAGACTGGTCAGTCTGTTCTCTGACTGCACGTAGTCCATAAGCTTATTCTTGTCTTTTGCATATTTGATGAATCTGAAAACCTCTCTGAGAGTCGACTGGAACTTGCCGATTTCCTCACTTGTCATCCTGGCAGGCTCAATCAGATTTACCTTGTAGTCCGGAACGTAGGAGAGAATCTTCTCGTCTCCAGTAGTCATCATTTCCCTGAGAGACATCGGTCCGTCCCACCTGCTGTCACCGAAATGAATCACCAATGTGATTACAGGTGTAAGCCTGTCTTCCTTTGTTATGCCTGAGATGAATTCCTCGCTCTTCGGTTTCTTTCCAGGATGTCTCTCCTTCCACTCATTGCGGTGTTTTCTTGCAAGTTCTGTCACCTGCCTGCCATATTGGAGCGCATCATACACCAGATTCTTGACTGGCATTGCGTAGTTGACTTCGGTCTGGTTCTCCACGCCGAGAATCACATATGTTGCATTATCGTTGTACATGATGGTAGTAGCCTTCAAGGCATCTCTGAATCTCTGTTCAGCCTCAGTCTGCATCCCATTCTTCTCATCAGCGTAATATGGCACTGCAAGTTCAGTTGTATCTATTTCTATGAGACTTTGCGGGTCAATGACCGGTTCCCCCTCATAAATGAAATAGTTGAATGCATCAGCAAATACTTTGTTGTTATGTATATAGTCTTTTGTAACACTATCCTTTAGTCCCATCGGCACTACCCCCTGACTTAATTCTATATTACTATTAAAATTAGCAAAAATCAAGAAATATAGTGTAGATGATGTGGATTTTAGCTTGAGAAGTGTCAGAACTCCCTGAAAAGTTCCTGATGGCCTAAGAGGTGTCTGTGGTCATTAAGAACCTCAAGATAGTAGAGTTTTTTCTTCTCATCATAAAGAAGCTTTGTGATGCTTGTGTTCTCAAGGTGCTTTGAAAAGGCAAGCCGCTTCGAGAACGGGAGTCCCAATAATCCGCAAATGGCTGCACGCATTGCGCCTCCGTGGGTGACGATGAGAATCCTCTCCCAGTTGCTTTCTGCTATTTCATCAAAGACCCTTTTCATCCTGTTGTATACCATCTCGCTGTTCTCTCCTCCCGGGAAGGGGAGATCTGAGAGTCTTTTGTCGAGTTCATCAAAGAAGTCTTTGTACCTTCCTTCTTTTACAGAGAGTGGTTCGCTTGTGAGAAGGCCGTAGTCTATCTCATTGAGTTCCGCTCTCCTTTCTATTGGCATATTCCAGTTTTCATTGAGTATATCTGATGTCTGTACAGCTCTTATCAGGACACTGGAGTAGAGCTTGTCGAATTTCTCATCCTTGAGTCTCCCTTTCAGAAGTTCAGCCTGTCTGAGGCCTGTGTCCGAGAGGGGGACATCTTCATTGAAAGCTGTAATATTCTGTCTTGCGTGTCGTATAAGGTAAATCTCTTTCATAGTGTATAGTCGAATGTGGCGTTCTGTGCCTTGTTGCTTGCTGCCGTCACGGCCTTATCGAGGGCATCGTGAAGTGTCATTCCCTCAAGGAGAAAGTGAGTCATGATGGCCGTGAGAGTATCTCCACAGCCGATAGTGTTCATGGTTTTCACCTTTGGGATTTCTATTTCGCCGAATTCAAAACCATCATAGAACCAGAGGGGATCTCCGCCTCTGCTGATGACTGTCTTTGTCCCATATTCACCATAGAGTTTCTTCATAATCTCTATGACTTCTGGTTTTATATCTTCATCCTTTGCCGAAGCACCAAGACCGAATGTCTCTGTGAATTCGGATAGATTGGGTTTGATTACTCCCGGGTTATATTTCAGCGAAGCGAGAAGGTCCTGTCCTTTGATGTCGAGAATGGTCAATTTTCCTTTCTCACTGGACGCCTTAACAATGTCGGGGATGAGAGAGCTGGAGTACCCGGGAGCCTTTGTTCCGCTGATAACTACAGCATCATGTTTCCTCTCTTCATCAAGAAAAAGAGAAAAGAGCCGCTTTGAGGTATCATCCCCAACACGCACAGTCTCTTCGACGAGCTCTGTTGATGTCCCTTTTTCCTTATTGATGACAGTTGTGCATGTCCTTATGGATGCCTCTGTTTCCACGTACCTGACCGGTATTCCTTCCTCTGTTGCAAGGGTAAGGAATTCCTCTATTCTGGGGCCACCGAGTTGGGTGATGTTTGTTGCGCTTCTTCCTGCCTTGATGAGTACCCTTGCCACATTTACGGCCTTCCCGGAGGCATAGAGCCTTTGTGATATTGCTCTGTTGACTTCATTCTCCCTGAAGGAAGGGAAAACAAGGACATGCTCGAATGCAGGGGAAAGCCCTATTGTGAGTACACTCTTCATCCTACAATGCCATCCTGTATATTTTCTCTATGTCGTCTCTCTCGAGCTTCATTATGTCTCCGACAGTACGTGTTGAATAGAAGGAACACTTGTCTGCAAGTTCCTTTATATCATCATCGGAAGGGAAGATATTTGCTTCACTGAGTCTTACCGGCATACCGAGCTCTCTGTAGAACGCCTCTTCCTTCTCTATCGTCTTTTCTCCGTCCGCCATAGGATCTCCTGTTGGTGTTATGCCGTAGAGGGCATAGCCGAGGGAGGCAAAGCGCTCAGGATTGGCATGGAGAGTGTAGCGTGCCCAGCTTGGCCAGATAATCGAGAGTCCGGCTCCGTGTGCGATGTCGTACTTGCCAGATAGTTCATGTTCAATCTGGTGTGTGGCCCAATCCCCACGGGAGGAGTTTCCGGTGGCCATGAGCCCGTTGTGGGAAAGACTTGATGCCCACATCAAAGTTGCCCTAGCATCATAGCTGTCCCTCTCTCTGAGGGCAACTCTTCCCCAGTCCCTGACACTCTTTAAAAGGGCTATTGCAAGACTGTCTGTCAGGGGGAGTGAGTACTCCTTTACAAAGTATCTCTCCATTGTGTGCATCTGGATATCGACAATGCTGCACTTTGTCTCATAATCGGGAAGAGTGTATGTGAGTTCAGGATTGAGGAGTGCGAACTTCAATCGGCAGTAATCGCTGTTGCATCCTCGCTTGAGATTTCCGCACTCGTCATTTGTGATGACAGAGCTGTCACTCATCTCCGAGCCTGCTGCGGCAAGCGTGAGTATGCATCCGATAGGAAATGACATGGATGGTTTTGCTTTTCCCGAATAGAAGTCCCAGACATCACCGTCGTAATTGAGGCCGTAACCGATGGCTTTGGCCGAGTCGATGACAGATCCCCCGCCTATGGCGAGAATGAAGTCAACCTTATGTTCTTTGGCAAGTGCTATTCCCTTTCTCACAAGTGAGAGTCTCGGGTTCGGTACAACTCCACCAAGGAGTACATATCCGATTCCTTTATCTTCCAGGGCGGAAGTTACCTTGTCGAGAAGACCGTTCTTCTCGATACGGCTTGAGCCGTAGTGAATCAGGACCTTCCGGCTCCCCTGTCTCACAATCTCCTCTCCCACGTTATCTTCAGCATGCCTTCCGAATGTAACTCTTGTCGGTGCGTTATAATTGCTCAATGTCATATTTTTCCTCCAAAACTAATGATATAGAATAGGTGTAAGAGTTGAAAGTGGTTGAATTTAAGATAATTGTTTACTTACAATTTAATCATGATGAAAGTGGTAGTAATAGGACGGGGTTGCGTCGGCGCAACTGTCCTTAACAACATATATAAATCGGGGGATGTCTTTTCCCTTGTCAGTGAAGAGAGGATGCAAAGAACGGAGGATATAGTCTTCAATGGGGATGTGCTTCCTATCAGGACAATCACTCCGTCAACTCCATTCAAGGCGGACATCATCATAAATACAGTCAAGAATTTCTCTCTTGAGAGTACGCTGCCCCTCATGGACAGTTTTGTTGGAGATGATACAGTCATAATTCCGCTACAGAACGGCATAGAGAGTGAAGAGGTTATAGCAGAACGCTTTGGAGAAGACAAGGTGATTCATGCCTTCATCTCGGGGTTGAGCACACAGCGAAGCGGGGCGGCTGTCACCTCATTCACACCAGGTCTCATAACTTTCGGGGAGAAGGACGGAAGCATTACAGAGAGGGTGAAAAAGATAACCTCTTATCTCGATACGACAGGTCAGCCTTACACTGTTTCCCCCGATATTAACCATGACCAGTGGCTGAAGTTCATGACCAATACATGCATCAACAGCCTTACTGCCCTTATGGAGTATGATTACGGGACCTTCATTTCCAGTGATAATCTTCTCCGTGCTGTGAGACTTGTTGCCAGGGAAGTCCAGCTTGTTGCCCGAGCTGAGGGAATAGAACTTACACAGGACGATATAGAGAGCAAGATAAGGGAGGCTGTCTCCCTTCCTCCAAAGGGAAGGACCAGCATGTGTGATGATGTCTTAGCCGGACGTGAAACCGAGAACAGGTGGTTCTGCGGCTCATTGTCGAAGAAGGCAAGGCAGCACGGGATAAAGACTCCGTATTCAGATTTTCTCTTCATGCTTCTGGAGGCTAAGAGTGGACGCTAGGGAATTAAGGGAAAAGGCTGTGGCATACACGGCTCTCATCACATACTGCTTGGGGGATGAAAACCTGGCCTGGGACACTCTGGAGCGGCTGAATGCAGACTATTCGCTTCCGTTTGCATCATATACAAGGGAGTTTACCCATAACAGTGAAGAGGAGAACAGGTTCAACTCAATCTGGAGGGAGACAAGAGAGGCTTTTGTCAATTCGAAGGTTCCTTACTCCATTCTGCCTTATTCCGGTTTTTCCGGTATACACTTCCTCTATCTTACGGGAAGAGGAGAATTGGTTGAAGGAAAGAAACTTGTCTTTCTAGGCTCTGTGATGCCGTCACTCCAGGGAAAGAAAGATACTGCCCTGGCCGTCATGGAAGCTGTCAGGAATGATTATGTGATTACAGCTCCGTTTGAGACAGGGCTCGGCGCATATGCACTCAACGTTGCTCTTCAGGAGGGCGGAAAGGTGTGTGGAGTGCTCTCAAGCGAACTTTCAAAGTGCCCGAGCGAGAATCTGTTACCACTGATGGAGGGAATATATAAGGAAGGGCTGTTACTATCACAGTTCCCGCCTTCCACAAAGAGGGAGAAGTGGCATGTGGTTCTCCGTAACAGGTTCCTCTCTTCCTTTGGAGATGCCTTCTACATGGCAGAGGAGAAGAACGGAGGCCCCGGATGGGCTGTCTTTGACCAGGCAATGAAGAACGGGAAAAAGTGTGCAGTCTCAGGTAATGCAGCAGGCAACCCCAACTTCAGCTGGTGCTCTGAGCGCTTAGCCTGTGGTGCAATTGAGATAAAGAAGCCAAAGGACATAAAGACACTCTTTACAGTTCCTCGTAAGAGAAGAACCCATATAGAGGAGAGTGAGCCGGACCTCTTCAGTAGTGCTGACTATTGACGAGAAGGGGCCTGGGGAATAACATCTCAAACAGTTTGTTAATAAGGAAAAAGATATGAAACCCATTACAGCCAACGAGCTTAGGAAGAAGTATATTGATTTTTTTGTCTCCAAGGGACATAAGCAGATTTCAGGGGCATCCCTGATTCCGGAGAATGACCCGACAGTCCTCTTCACAACAGCCGGGATGCACCCGCTGGTACCGTACCTTCTTGGTGAGGAACATCCTGCAGGAAACAAGCTTTGCGACTACCAGAAGTGTATCCGCACTGGTGATATAGACAGTGTAGGGGATCCCAACCATCTCACATTCTTTGAGATGCTGGGTAACTGGTCTCTTGGAGCATATTCCAAGAGCGAGATGATTGGCTATTCGTTCGAGTTTATGACAAAGGAACTCGGAATCCCTGTTGATAAACTGTCTGTCACTGTCTTTGCCGGTGACGAGTCAGTTCCGAGGGACAATGAGGCTGCATCAAAGTGGGAGAGTCTCGGTATCCCGAAGGAGAGGATTTACTTCATGCCCCGTGAGGACAACTGGTGGGGCCCGGCAGGAGAGACAGGCCCGTGTGGTCCTGACAGTGAGATGTTCATCGACACCGGACGCCCGGCATGCGGTCCTGATTGTAAGCCGGGATGCCACTGCGGAAAGTACTTTGAAATATGGAATGATGTCTTCATGCAATACCGTAAGGAGAAGGACGGAACTTTCCATGAGATGGAGAGAAAGTGTATCGATACCGGTATGGGAATCGAGAGAACCATCGCCATCCTCCAGGGAAAGAAGAGTGTCTACGAGACAGAGGTCTTCCAGCCGATTATCAGGGCCATTGAGGGACTTTGTGGTAAGAAGTACGGAGACAATGAGGAAGATGACATCTCGATCAGAATCATCTCCGACCATGTTAGAACATCTGTCTTCATCCTCGGTGACCAGAAGGGAATGGCTCCGGGTAATGTCGGACAGGGTTATATCCTCCGCCGTCTCATAAGAAGAGCAGTGAGACATGGTAAGAAACTTGGTATTGAGTCTTACTTCCTCTCATCCCTTGCCAATGTTGTCCTTGACCTCTATGGAGAACCGTATCCGGAACTTATCGAGCACAAGGCATTCATCCTTGATGAACTTGAGAAGGAAGAGGAGAAGTTCAGTAAGACTCTTACAAACGGTGAGAAGGAGTTCGAGAAGATTCTGCCGAATCTCATGAAGGGCAACAGCAGAGTCATCGGCGGACGTATTGCTTTCAAGCTTTATGATACATACGGCTTCCCGATTGAACTGACAGAGGAACTTGCACGTGAACATGGCTTCACCGTCGACAGGGAAGGCTTCAAGGAGGCATTCGAGAAGCATCAGGCAGTGTCGAGAGCAGGGGCAGAGCAACAGTTCAAGGGAGGATTGGCAGACCACAGTGAGGCCACAACAGCACTCCACACTGCAACCCACCTTCTTCATAAGGCTCTTTCCGTTGTGCTCGGCGGGTACGTAAAGCAGCTTGGTTCGAATATCACAGCAGAGAGACTGAGATTCGACTTCAACCATCCGCAGGCTCTTACAAAAGAGGAACTCAAAGAGGTTGAGGACCTTGTCAATGAGCAGATACAGAAGGATCTCCCGGTTGTCTGTGAGACAATGACCCTTGATGAGGCAAGGGCAAAGGGCGCAGCTGCACAGTTTGATGCCAAGTACGGAGAGAAGGTCAAAGTCTACTCAATCGGAGACTTCTCGATTGAAGTCTGTGGAGGCCCCCATGTGGAGCATACCGGAGAGCTCGGACACTTCAGGATTGTCAAGGAACAGTCATCCAGTGCCGGAGTCAGAAGAATAAAGGCTGTGCTTGAGAAATAAGCTTTCTCAGGTACAAAAAAGGACCGCATCAACAGGCTATGACGCCGGATGCGGTCTTTTCTTTATGTCTGACTCTTCTTATTTCTTGTCCGTAGTCTCTTTCTTGTCTGGAGCACTCAAAAGTTCATAGTAGGCATCCATTGAGAAGGAACCGTTCTGAATCATCCTGTCCATGCTGTTGAGAACGGATGTCGTTCCCACCTGACCGTGCAGTGACAGAAGGTTATAAATCTTCCATGAGATCGATGATATGATATTCGGATCTATACTCCCGGGTTCATTTGTATGGTCTGTGAAGAAAGCAGATACCGGGATGTTGAATATCTTTAGGAGGGAGTCGACTGTTGAACCATTGGGCCAGGTCTGGCCTTTTTCCAGTCTGGAGATTGTTTTTGGTGATACACCTGTCATCTTGGAGAGTTCGTCCTGCGTCAGGTTCCGCTCTTCTCTCAGCCTCTTTAAGTTCCCGCCGAATACTTCGTTTTTCTTCTTCATGAATTCATTATACCTAAGCCAAACAGTTGTGTCTTTGGACACTTGTGTGGCGTAAATGTCCCGAAAATAGGACATTTTAGGGGATATAGATACCATTTAAGGTTATTTTATCTTCATGTTTACGCATTGCATTTGTCCCGATAAGCATATACTTTATGGGAAGATGCAAGAAAAAAAGGCCATGCTGGTGAGCATAGCCATGTGTTGTAGTCATATCTTATGGAATTCAGGCCTCAGTATCTGGCTTTGTGGCGAGCATCCCGCATGCAGAGCTACCGTCCTGTCCCTTGCTTCTTCTGATTGTGTAGGCGATATTCATTCTTTCAAGTTCCCTTGTAAAGGCTCTAACTTCGCTTTCTGATGGGCTTTTGAAGGGAAGTGACGGGATAGGATTCCACTTGATCAGGTTCACCAGCACATCAAGCCCCTTTACGAACTTTCTCAGGTTCTCTGCACTCTCTTTAGTCGTGTTGATTCCTCCCAGAAGACAGTATTCGAGAGTGATTCTCTTGTCATTCTTATGCTGGAAGCTGACAAGGGCCTTCTTGAGCTCTGAAAGGGGATAGTTCCTGTTCACCTTCATAACGGAAGAACGTGTGTCGTTGTCGGCTGAGACAAGTGAAACGGCAAGTTTCACGGGAAGATTAAGCTCTCCCAGTCTCTTTATCCCCGGGACAAGACCACATGTCGATATCGTAATTCTCCTGTATGATATGTTGATTCCCTCCTCCCTGTGGAGTTCGGTGATGGCACTCATGACCTCTGTGAAGTTCATAAGAGGTTCTCCCATACCCATGAAGACTATGTGTGTTATATGCTCCCCGAGTTTCTCAAGCTGTATGTATTCTTCGACTATCTCGTAACCTTTGAGGTTACGTTTGAGCCCCATTGTCCCTGTTGCACAGAAAGAGCAGCCCATAGCACACCCTGCCTGGCTTGAAAGACATGCCGTATAACGTCCCTTGCCATCTGAGAGACGGACACACTCTATCGTCATCCCGTCATCAAGCGTCAGGGCAAGTTTTACTGCGTCCGTGCTTACAACCTTCTCTCTGACCTTTGTCGTCAATGCTGACGGGTAGAGTGACGATAGCCTCTCTCTCGTCTCCTTAGGAAGCGAAGTCATCTTCGAGAAGTCTGTCACGCCCTTATCGAGAAAGGAACGGACAATCTTTGCCTGGAAAGGCTTATCAAGCTCCAGAATGCGTTGTAACTCTTCATTTTCAATACAATATAATCCAGTCATTGCATTGGGAATGATACCACAAGAAAGATATAAGAAAAACATGTATCCACCTTTTCAAAACTCTCTTTTTGTACCATTATTTCAATTGGTAATTTTTTACCGGATGGAGATAAAAATGAATAAGAAAATTATTGCTTTGGTTCTTGTTTTTGCCCTTGCAATCTGCTCTGTTTTTGCATCCAGCACAACAGGCACATCCAAGAAAGACGGATTCTCTCTCGGTGTCGGTCTCGGTACCAACACAGGCGTTGCCGTAAAGTACGGTATGGGCAAGTTTGATTTCCAGGGAGACGTTGGTATTAAGTTCATGGGTGGCTTCGGCTTCTCTGGTGACCTTGGTGCTTACTATAATGTTTATGACATTACATTCAAGACAGATACATTCTCAAAGACACAGTGTATCCCGCTCACAGCCGGTCCTGTCGTGGCTTTGAGTGTAACAGAAGGTCAGCTTGGTCTTGATGTTCTTGCTGTGCTAGGGGCTGAATACACATGGAGTAAGGTTCCTGTAACAATGTTCCTGAAGCTCGGTGGCGGACTTGGTCTTACATTCACACAAGACGGTGTCGGCACAGCTGGAAAGTTCTACGGTGTTGTCGGAGCACTCTATAATTTCTGATTTCTCTGAAGAGGAATCTTACGGGGCCTTGTCGGGGCCCCATTATTATTGCCTGAAAGTGTAGGGAAGATATCTTCCTTCTTCGGCCTTTCTGACCTCTGCCTCCACAAGAATCCCGTCCTCTCTGTATTCTGCATTTATTATTTCCCTGTTGCTACTGAGTGTGGAAAAGAGTGGGGACGAGTAGGGAAGGAGTACCTTGATTTTGGAGTAGTTCTCACCGGCTATCCTGTCGAGAGCACTTATGAGTTCCTCTCGCCCCTTGCCGTCTTTGAAACTTGTCTCCACACTCGGATACCCCGAAGAGCGCAATGCCGAGAGTGATATGTCATCATAAGGCGAATCGGTCTTATTGATTACAACAAGTCCTATCCTGTCCTCCGCACCCAGGGACTTTAATGTTTCGAGGGTGGTACGGAAGCAATCTGCACTGTCCGGGTGCGAGCAGTCTGCAACGATAATGATCCTGTCGCTGTTCAGAGCCTCCTCGAGTGTCGAGGAGAAAGCTTCTATGAGTGAATGCGGAAGATTGCTGATGAAACCTACAGTGTCGGAAAGGATGACCTCCCGTCCGGAAGGTAGAGTAATGAGACGGCTTGTGGTGTCGAGGGTGGCAAAGAGCCTGTCCTCCGGCTCTGGGGAAGAAGAGGAGAGACTTCTGAGTATTGTTGTCTTACCGGAGTTTGTGTACCCAGTGAGGGCGAATGAGAAGACTCCGTTCTTCTCTCTCCTCTTATGCTGTATCTCCCTTGTCTTTTTGATTTCCTGTATTTCCTTTTCAAGTGAGACAATCCTTGAGTCTATCTCACGCCTTTTGAGTTCAATTGCCTTTTCTCCCTCTCCCTTGGCTCCCCTGACGCCCCCTCTCTGCTGTGAGTAGTTGGCCTCCCTGAAGACAAGCCGTGGCTTGAGATAGAGAGCCTCTGCCTTCAGTGTCTGGAGCCTTGCCTCCCTGGAGTGTGCATTGACACGGAAGATGGAGAGAATCAGGGCTTCCCTGTCAGATACTGGAAGGCCGGTGAGGCTCTCAAGTTTCATCTCCTCTCTTGGAGAGAGGAAGGTGTCGACAATCACATCCGTGGCGTCTGTTGCTGTGGCAATTTCACATATCTCCTCAATCTGCCCCTTCCCGAAGAAGGCGGCCTTCAATGTGAAGTTTTTCTCGTAGACAATCTGTAGGCCCAATGTGTCGATAAGGCTCCTTGTCTCAGTTGCCCTGAGGTAGACTTTTCTCTCATTCTCACCCTGGGTGCGTGTAGTAACCAGGAGAACGCGGTTTTCTTCCATGCATACATAATAGCATCAATCTTAATTTTGTTGCATAATGGGGTTGAGGAAAAACGATGAGTTTAAATTGCGGTATTGTCGGATTACCCAATGTCGGTAAGTCCACTATCTTTTCTGCTGTCACTTCAGCTCCTGCTGAAGCTGCCAATTATCCCTTCTGTACCATTGACCCGAATATAGGGATGGTGAATGTCCCTGATAAGAGACTTGATAAAATAGTCGAGCTTATTCCGCCGGAGAGAATTGTCCCGGCTACTGTGGAGTTTGTCGATATCGCAGGTCTTGTGAAGGGTGCCAGCCAGGGGGAGGGACTCGGAAACAGATTCCTCGGTGCCATCAAGGAAGTGGGGGTTATTGCCCACGTCGTGAGGTGCTTTGACAACAGTGACATCATCCATGTCAACAACAAGATTGATCCCCAGAGTGATATCGAGACCATCGATATCGAGCTTGCACTTTCAGACCTTGAGACGGTCGACAAGCGCTATCAGAAGCAGAGCAAGCTCGGACGCATAAACAAGGACCAGGCCAAGGAGAACGAGAAGGTTCTCCCTCTCTATGAGAAGCTTATGAAGGCTCTCGGAGATGGTATTCCGGCTCGCAGACTCGGCTTTGACGAGGATGAGAAGGCACTTCTTTATGACCTTCATCTCATTACAATGAAGCCTGTCATCTACGTGTGCAACGTCGATGAGGATGCAATCAATGAGGACAATGACTATATAAGGAAGGTCAGGGAGATTGCCGCATCTGACAATGATGCCCCTGTGGTTGTAATATGCGGTAAGATTGAAGCCGAGATAGCAGAGCTTGAGACAGACGAGGAGAAGAAAGAATTCCTGGAGGCAGTAGGCCTTGAGGAGTCAGGGCTCAATAACCTTGTCAGGGCAGCCTATCATGCACTCGGGCTCAGGACGTTCTTCACAGCAGGTAAGGATGAAGACAGGGCCTGGACATTCAGGGAAGGCAGCAAGGCTCCGCAATGTGCCGGCATAATCCACTCCGACTTCGAGAAGGGGTTCATCAAGGCCGAGGTTTATAACTACGACGACCTTGTGACCTACGGTAGTGAGGCCAAGGTTAAGGAGAACGGGAAAATGAGACTTGAAGGAAGGGACTACGTCGTCCGTGACGGTGACATTGTCTTCTTCAAGTTCAATGTCTGATGAGACTCTCTCCCATCTCTTTCATTCTCTTTTCATCCATCTTCACAACCTTTCTGTCATATGTGATAAGGCCGTTGAGCTCGTCCTCGACATCACTCAGCTGTGTGTAGATTGCTGCGCTCAGGCCTTTTTCCTTTGCAGGGAAGATGTCCCTGTGGTACATCTTTATGACAGCATCCGTAAGTGCATCTGTGGTTTTATATCCCCTGTACTCGAATTTGTCGTTTGAGAATCTGTGGCCTTCTATCTCCAGGCCGTACCCTCCGAATTCGGAGAGAATGACACAGCGTCCGTATCTGTCCTTCTTGAAGTGATAAGGTCTGAAGTAGACGTGCTTGCTGAGGAAGTTTCCCTTCTTCTGGTCAAGCCAACCCGAATGATAGTCTACAGTCCTTGTCGGATCGAGTTTCTCTACCATTTTCCCGATTTTCACGCTATCGAACTGGCCCCATCCTTCATTAAACGGGACCCACATTGCAATGCTTGTCACGTTCCCGAGAAGCTCAATCATCGATTCGAGGTTCCTTACGAATTCCTCTCTCATCTCTTTGTCTTTTCTCTTCAGAAGAGAGTAGTGGCTGTCCTTGATATGGGAGCCGATTATTAGCGGGGCCGAGATGACGGCAGGAGAGTATTTTCCTCCTCCCGACGGCATATCCTGCCATATGATGATACCCAGTCTGTCACAATGGTAGTACCACCTCAGTGGCTCTATCTTTATGTGCTTACGGAGCGTGTTGAATCCCATCCTCTTAGCCAGGGTAATATCGCCAACCATCTCCTCTTCACTTGAGGGAGTATATAACCCCTCTTTGTAGTAACCCTGGTCCAGAAGACCGTGATGGAAGTATGGTCTTCCGTTGAGAAAGAGTCTTTTTACTCCTTTCTCATCTTCCTCCACAGTAAATGTTCTGAGTCCTGTGTATGATGAGACAGTGTCATCTCCAAAGGTCAGTGTAAAGTAGTAGAGGTACGGATCCTCGGGGCTCCAGAGACGGGGATTCTCTACCGGGATAAAGATTTCCTCACCTGAAGTGAAGTCATATTCCATTCCGTCAAGTGTCACAGTTCCACTTCCCGGTTCTGTTGTAGATACAGTAAGTGAGAAACCAGTGAGGGAAGGCACTATCTTTATGTTTTCAATATGCTTTTTCTTTACTTTTTCGAGCCATACTGTCTGCCATATCCCCGATTGCGGAGTGTACCATATACCACCGCGTTTGAGTTTCTGCTTGCCTCTTTCCTGCTCTCTTGTATCTGTTGGGTCCTTCACAATTACACTCAGCGTGAAATGGCTTTTGCTGACTTTGAGAGAGAAGGGAAGGTAGCCTCCACGGTGGATGAGCCTGTCCTCTCCGTCAATGACAACAGTCGCCTCATAGTCAACAGCACCGAAGTGGAGAATAAGTTCCTCTTCTTCCCTGTTGAATGAAAATGGTATTTCCACTTCTCTTGAGTATATGAGGGTCTCGTCGCTCTGGAGGATATGGCCTACCCCGCTCTTTTCAGCTTCCGGGGAGTAGGGGACAAGGATGGTGCCCTTCTTTATCACAATCTGCTCGCCATTGATTATCTCGTATTTCCACTCTCCGTTGAGATTGAGCCACTCGCCTTTTCTTTCCAGCTGGGGCCTGGGGTATGAAGAGAACGCTGTCATATTCTTTCCTCCTTTCTTCTGATGGCAGTAAGTGGAATGAATGCCAATAGTTCAACTGCAGAGCCGAGAAGGAAGATCAGGGGGGTGGGGACTGTCTTTGTGACTCCGAGTTCAACGTAGGTAAGGTTGGATCCCTTTATTGCAACTGCACCTATGTACGGCCCGATGATCATCGGAAGCATAACAGAGAAAATCATCCTGATTCCCTGTGTCTCTCCCTCCCTGCCTTTGGGAGTATAGTCCCTGACAAGACTTGAGAGAATGGAAGTGGAGATCAGGTACCCGCTCATCATCACGATTCCGCTTATTGTCGTATAAACAAAGGACCGTGCTGTATACATCATCACAAGGCCGAGAGCCATCAAAGATACACTCATAAATGCCGACTTTGTACGTCCTGTAATGTCGGAGAGTTTACCCCCGAGAATGCAGAAGACCGATGCAACAACAAGTGTAATTCCCAGAAGAATTACGTAGTTGTCCCTGAAGCCCAGATAAGTCTGTATGTAGATAATAAGGTATGGGAAGAAGATTTGCATGCTCAATGCGTTGATTGCATACGCACCGAGTGCTATGTAGAGGAGTGGGTTATCTTTTACTGTCTCCTTCCTGAAGCCCCTGACGATGGAGGAAAGCAGTTTCACATCCTTCTTCTCTCCTTTGTCCTTTTCAAGAAGGAAAACAGAGAGAATGCCGGCAGCGAGCATTATTGCGGCAGTGATTGAGAAGAAGGACTTCCAGTCGCCCCTTTGTGTGAAGCTGTCCATCACACCGAAAACAAAGAGCATGGCCACCATCGGGAGAACCTGGACTACAGCTTCAACCTTTGTCCTTTTACTGCTTTCGACTGTCTCTGTTATGTAGGCATTGAATGCCGCATCATTGGCACTTGAACCGAAGAATGTCATGACACAGTCGAGTATGACAACAAGGATGGCTGCATTCCCGGCTCTGGGATTGATGAAGGCAAAGGCAAAGACTGTCAGTGACCATATTATGTATCCCAGTGAAATGAAGATTTTCCTTCTTCCGAGCCTGTCAGATAGCGTTCCCATAACAAGGGTGGTGAGTGTTGCAACTATTGCAGAGGATGCAACCATTGCCGCGATATAACCCGGATCTGTCGATATTTCATTATACATGAAGACATTGAAGTACATGTTTTCTATGGTCCACGCAATCTGCCCGGAGAGTCCGATAATGATTAAAGCCAGCATCGATTTTCTATTCATGCTGTGATTATAGCAGAAATTTATGTTTTCTTCCTCTTTTCCAGTATATTGCAAATTGACACATTTATTTGTATTGAAGTAGATTAGATGAGTCGAGTTTCGACACAAACCAAAATTCTAACTGGAGGGTCTAAATCATGGGAAGAAATTTTACTCCTAGATTTAA
>CAVIAZ010000037.1:0-15190 GCA_963640795.1 bacterium
GGTAATTCATTCCGGATTTTTGGGGTAATTCATTCCGGTTTTTTGTGGCTATACCAATTAAAAAATCCCCCGTCTCCGAGGGATCATGCATACTTGGTAAGATAGCTCAGAAAGCCCACTCACCATTACGGAAGATTGGGATTGTTCTACCGTCTCTTGTAAGAGCATCTATGTTGAGAGTATCGGAACCTATCATGAAGTCGATATGAATTAAAGAATCGTTTACACCTTTCTCCTGGCATTCCTTCTTGCTGAGAGACTCATATCCTCTTACACAATTATCGAAGCCGGCCCCGAATGCTATATGGCATGTGGCATTCTCATCAAAGAGGGTGTTGTAGAAGAGGATTCCAGATTTCCTTATCGGGGATGAATTCGGAACAAGTGCACATTCTCCGATAAATGAAGCACCCTCGTCCATGGTAAGGAGACGTCCGAGCAGTTCCTCATTCTTCTCGGCCTTCCATTCGACAGCCTTCCCGTCCTTGAATCTTATATGGAAATTCTCGATGAGATTTCCGTTATAGCAAAGTGGCATTGTCGCATAGACAATTCCGTCAGCTCTGCCTTTCTTGGGGGAAGTAAAACACTCCTCAGAGGGGATGTTAGGCTGGAAGTAAACCTTCCTTTCCCCTATTGTCTCCTCTCCGCCACCAAGGAACATAGATTCCTCCATAAGACCAACTGTGAGGTCAGTACCTTCCGGAGTTGTATAATGAAGACTGTCAATTGCGAGGCTGTTGAGGTATTCGCATCGCGCCTTGAGGTCGGCATCATGCTTCTCCCATGCGCTTATAGGATCCTCGTCAGCTCTCGAGCAGAACAGAATCTTTTCCCATAACTTTTCAATTGCTGCCTTACCTTTCAGTTCAGGAAAGAGCTTTTCTGCCCACTTCTTTCCGGGAACTGCAGCTATACACCACTGATATTTTCCGTCCATCATGTCACGGTATTTCTTTATCTTCTTTCCACGTGCCTGGACAGCCTCACCCATCTTTGCGACATCGACGCCATTCAACCCGTCAGGGTCATCACTGTCAAGCCAGAGAAGGCACGTAAGATGCTCGGCCCTGGATTTGACCTTCTCAACTTCCCACTTCTCAATGGTTTTGAGAGACTCGAGAGAGCGGTACCTGTATGTAAGCCTGTCGAGATCCTGGCTAAGCCAGTCAACCATGACCTTTACAGCCCCTCTCTTATAACACTCCTCTACACACATGAGGGCGAAATCGACATTCTCCGTACCTGCCTGGATAAGAACCTCCTGCCCAGGCTGGACATTGAGGCCACTCTCAACAATAAGCTTTGCATAACTCTTTAAAACACTCTTCTTCATACTTTGCTCCTTCAATGCTTATAGGCGGGTAGCTTACTCCACTCTTCCCTGATTTCTTTTTCCACCATACCTGTCAGATTCTTTCTCTCTTCTTCTCCCAGATTGACTGTTTCAACCTTCGGGAGGAATTTGATATATACATCAACAATCCCCAGAGAACAGGCACTCTCGAGAAGATATCTGTCATTCTTTATAACAACAGGCACCACAGGACACCCTGTTCTCTCTGCAATCTTGAATGCCCCGTTCTTGAACGGTCCGATTTCACCGGTCTTGCTTCTTGTGCCTTCCGGGAAGATAACAATAGAGTGTCCTGACTCAATAGCTTTGCAGCCGCTTCTTATTGCCTCAACTATACTGTGTGCTCCCTTACGGTCTATCTTGATACACTTGAGGGAGACAAGACATCCGTGCATGACAGGAACTTTAAAAAGCTCCTTTTTTGCCATCATTGCAGGGAAACGGCCTAGCACCTTATAAAAGAGAGGAACGTCGATAAGCGAATTGTGGTTCGGAGCATAGACAACAGCCTCACTCTTAGGGGGAATATTCTCCCTTCCCTCCACATGAATCCTTGCCCCAAGAAAGAACATAATCCAACAGCAGAGGATATAATAGAAGAAGTGGGAGACGGCATCCGCAGTCTTCCTCATTCTCAGCAGTGTGAAGAACCAATAGAAGATAATTCCCACAATCCCGAATACAAAGAACGGCAGGATCAGAACAGCAGCTATGAATACACGGATGAATTTAAGTATCTTTTCCATTGTCATTTCAGAGAATAGAGCTTGTAGTAGAGACCTTTTCTTTCCATGAGTTCCTCATGGGTGCCTCTCTCCTCTATCCTTCCCCTGTTTACTACAAAGATTTCATCGCTGTCGATAATCGTCGACAGACGGTGAGCTATAACGATGCTCGTCCTTCCCTTTGCAAGTTCATTGAAAGCATCCTGTATAAGAGTCTCACTCTCTGTATCGAGCGAGCTTGTCGCCTCATCGAATATAAGAATCGGAGGGTTCTTCAGAAAGACACGGGCTATACTGAGTCGCTGTTTCTGTCCTCCGGAGAGCCTTGTGCCACGCTCTCCCACCTGGGTGTCGAGACCGTCAGGGAGAGAACTAACGAAGGAGGCAAGGTTAGCCTTCTCAAGTGCCTGCCATATCTCACTGTCGGTTGCCCCGGGCTTTCCGTATGAGAGATTGTCCCTGATGGATGCATCAAAGAGGAATACATCCTGCTGGACAAAGCCTATATTCGCCCTGAGAGAACGCTGGGTGACAGAGTCAACTTCCTGTCCGTCTATTGTGATAGAGCCACTGTCCTTTTCATAGAAACGCGCCAGGAGAGATACCGCAGTACTCTTTCCAGCCCCGCTCTCCCCGACAAGCGCGACTCTCTTTCCGCCCTCAATCTTCATTGAGAAATGATCCAACACGCCGTCGTCTCCCTCATCGTAATGAAATGAGACATCATCAAAAACAATGTCACCATGACTGACAGAGAGAGGCTTTGCATCCGGTTTATCATTTATAGAGGGCATTACATCCATTATTTCCGTAAAACGCTCAAATGATGAAATACCCTGTGTAAACTGCTCCGTAAAGTTTATAAGCCTGTCTATCGGAGGAAGCACTACAGATACATAGAGGATAAATGTGACAAGGTCAGCTACCCCGACTTTACCCCGAATAATCAGGAAGATACCACCGGCTATGGTGACAAAGTAGTAGAGCTGACGCATGAAAGATATCCCGCTCTGGTAGGAAGCCATCTCCCTGTAGAGATTCTCCCTGCTTTCCTTGAGATTAACGTTGCTCTTTTCAAACTTCTCCTCCTGGAGCTCTTCACGGGAATATGACTTCACTTCCCTTATTCCCTGGATGGAGTTCTCGGCTGTCACGTTGATTTCGGCTATTCTCTTTCTTATCGCCTTGTTGGTTCTTTTGAGTCTCCTGTTGAAGATTATCCCGTAGACGGCCATTATCGGGAGGGGAATAATCGATACCGCAGCAAGCGGCGGGCACATGACAAACATCAGAATGTATGCACCGATGATTGTAATGATTGAAATCAGGAAATCCTCGGGGCCGTGATGTGCAACCTCTGCAATATTGAACAGGTCATTGGAGATACGGGACATGATGTCACCAGTCTTGGTCTTGTCGAAATAGGAGAAAGAGAGCTTCTGGAGGTGATGAAAGAGGTCCAGCCTCATATCATTCTCAATCCATACTCCAAGGTAATGCCCCCACTTTATCCTAATGTAATTGCATACAGCATCAAGAATGTAGAGTGAGAGGACAATTGAAAGATAGAAGACTATCACCTCTGTCACTATCCCGCTCCCGGGCCCCTGAATAATTGCCAGGATCTTCCGCACAAAGTACGGTGCAAGGATAGAAAGGACAGAGGAAAGGGTGGCAACTGCCATATCGAGGAAGAACCATCCCTTATATGGCTTATAGTAGGTTATGAATCTTCTTATAAGTCCACGACTACTGCTACTCATTCTTCTTTCCCCTGAAGAATGCGACAATTGCAGCAAAGAAGCCTTTCTTCTTCTCCGGAACAGTCTTATTCTCGACCTTCTCAACCTGGGGCTGGGGTTGCATCTCAACTTTTTTCACACTCTGAGACTGTTTCCTATTCTGTTCCGGCTGGGTCTTCTTCTCTTTACTGACACTTTTGCCGTCAGCGAATGCATTCTGGTAATATTTCATTCTCTCTTCAAGGCTCATGGACTTGAGCTTGTTGAAGTCAGTCTTGCTCTTATAGGAAAGAGCATCGTCACGCTCAGCATTGACTCTCTTGTCACGGAAAGTCTGCTTCCTGTTTCTAAGATCCCTTGTACTAGAGGATGGTCTTCTTGATTGGGGCTTTGTGCTTCTCTCTTTTTTCGGAGCCCTGTAGCCCTTGCTCTTGTCTTCGACCTCTTCCAGACCTTCCTCATCAGCCCATTTTACCGGAATCTTCATTCCGATATAATCCTCGATAGCCTCAAGACCGTAGATATAATCTTCGGAAGCAAGAGTGATGGCCTTACCTGTCTTCCCTGCCCTGGCAGTACGTCCGATCCTGTGCACATAATTCTCGTAGTCTTCCGGGATATCATAATTGACGACAAGTTCAAGGTCATCAATCTGGAGACCACGGGCAGCGACGTCTGTTGCAATCAGGTAGGACAGTTTCCCTTCCTTCATTCTCTCTATTGTCTCAAGCCTCTTGCTTTGTGGCATGTCTCCCATAAGGTATTCTGACTTGTATCCGTTGAGGTTAAGTCTTTTTGAAACCTCGACCGCCCTGTCCTTTGTATTCGTGAAGATCAGACACGATTGCGGATTGATTTTCCTCAATATGGAAAGAAGGAGGCCGAACTTCTCATCCTTGGTCACATGGAAAAGCTCCTGAGTAATCTCCTTGACGGTTATCTCCTCAGGTTCAATGAGAATCTCCCTGCTGTTGTTCATGTATCCCCAGGCAAGGTTTCTCACATGGGAAGAAAGAGTTGCACTGAAGAGGAGTGTCAGCCTCCTCTCCTTATCACGCATGAGGGAGAACATCTTCTGTATATCGGGATAGAATCCCATGTCGAACATCCTGTCGGCTTCATCAAGAACGACCGTGTCGAACTGGCGGAAATCTATTCTCCTATTCTTCGCATAGTCAAGAAGCCTTCCCGGAGTACCAACAAAAAGGTCAACACCTTCTGCTATCTCCCTGTTCTGCTCCCCATAGCCTACACCACCGAAGAAAGCCCCCACCTTATAATCCTTTATCCCGGAGCTGAGGGCCTTCGCATCTTCCTCTATCTGGACAGCCAGTTCCCTTGTGGGAGTGACAACAAGGGCCCTGCTGCGTCCCTCCGTCTCCATATAACGCTGGAGTATTGTGATAAGAAAGACAGCAGTTTTTCCGCTTCCTGTCTTTGACTGCACCATGACATCGTTACCTGCCAAAGTAACAGGCAACACCTTCTCCTGGACAAGCGTGCAGTCTTCAAAGCCCACACTCTTTATACCGTTCAAAACTTCTTCTTTAAGATTAAGTTCGCTAAATTTCATAATTCACCAACAATTTAATTTTTTATTTGTTTTTTTGTCTATTACTTACAAATACTGAGATGGAGTCAGGTTATCAACTTTCTGCAACCCGACAGCCGTACTCCAGGCATAGGCTTTATACTGCCTGTCCGGCTCAGTCTCTTTCAGGTACTCCTTAAACGGATCCACAATATCATCCATCTGTTCAAACCCCTACCTTATTTATATATAACTCATGAGGACAAAGTCCTGATATCGATGTACACTTTTTCGGGTCCAATGTACACTTTTACAAGTCCAATGTACACTTTTGCAAGCCCAATGTACACTTTCAGGATTATTCGTACTTCAATATCTCCCTGGGCTTGGAACCGTTTGCAGGACCTACGATGCCATCCTCTTCCATCTGTTCGACAATGCGGGCAGCCCTGTTGTAGCCTATTTTCAGCCTGCGCTGCAGATAGGAAGCAGAGGCGCTCTTACGCTCATAGACAATCTTCTTTGCCATTTCATAGAGATCCTCATCCCCCTCATCGTCATAGAACTCCTCTCCATCATCATCGTCATCACCGCCTTCCTCCTCAAAGACGCTTTCTTCGAGGAACTCCGGCCTGGAGTTATGGTTCTGCACAAAGGAGGTTATTTTCTCGACCTCTCCGTCAGATACGAATGCACCCTGTATTCTCTTGAGTCCCATTGCCGAAGGATCAAGAAGAAGCATATCACCCTTACCAAGGAGGTTCTCTGCTCCCATCTCGTCAAGGATTACCCTGGAGTTAGTTCCGCTTGAGACAGCAAATGCAATACGCCCGGGAAGGTTGGACTTCAGCGTTCCAAGGATGACATCACTGCTCGGCCTCTGGGTTGCCAGGATGAGATGTATCCCGGCAGCTCTAGCCTTTGCAGCAATACGGCTTATGGCGGCATCCATCTCCTTTCCGACAACTGCCATGATATCGGCAAACTCATCCATTATGAGGACAATGTACGGGACCTTCTCAACACTCTTGAGTTCTCCCGATGTTATCTTCTCATTGAGACCGGCAACATTTCTCACCCCGTAATGGGCAAGCATTGCGTAACGCCTCTCCATCTCGCTTACCAGCCAGTCAAGTGCCTTGATAGCACGCTTTGCATCTGTGATTACAGGTGTCAGGAGATGCGGTATGCCGTTGTAGATAGTAAGTTCGACGACCTTCGGGTCTACAAGCATGAGTCTCACGTCTTTGGGACTCTTCTGGTAGAGGATGGTGTTTATGAATGCATTTATACATACACTCTTACCCGATCCTGTCGTACCGGCGATTATCATATGGGGCATCTTCGCAACGTCGATGACAATAGGCTCGCCTGTAACTGTGCGCCCCAGAATCATCGGAACATTGAATGACATGTACTTGGGATTGTCCCTCAGGGCAAACACCATGTCCTTGAAGCCGATTATTGAGACACTGGCATTCGGGACCTCTATGCCGACAGCCTGCTTACCAGGAACCGGCGCAAGGATTCTGACCTTCTTTCCTCCAAGAGCATAGTTAATCTCGTCCTCTCTGGCCTTTATCCTGCTTATAATCATCCCCTGAGCAAGCCTCAGCTCATACATTGTGACAGCAGGTCCCTTGATTATGTTCGAAAGCTCGACTGAGATCTTCTGCTCCGCAAGTGTCCTGACTATAATCTCCCCCTGTTCCTGTGTCTGATAGTCTATCTCCTGGCTTATCTTCGGATAATCCTTGAGAAGCATCACTTCCGGCGGAGTGTAGACAGTCTGCTGTCTGAGTGCTATTGCCGTAAGTCCTCCACGGTTGGAAGCAAGGTCTCCGACTCCGACCATCATATTGAAGTCATCCTCCATTTCATCATCAGACTTTGTCTCAAATGTTCTCCTGCCGTCATCATCAACTTCAACATTCCTGACTCTCGGCATCTCTGGGGGAACGAACTGCGGCTCGGGAGAAGTAGTCTCCTTTTTCTCTTCAGACGGGAAAATCGGAGCACTTACCTCATCATTTTTATCATAGAAGAGAGGAGAGACAGAGTTATCATCTGCAGAAGCCGGCGACGGTGTATATCCCTCATCTTTCGTATCCTTCTTCTCTTCTTTGAAGGTAGATGACGGGGAATACTGTGAGTGCACTTCACTCTCATCCTCTGCCTCGAATGCTCTTCCGGGAGTATATGAGACAGAAGAGGAACTTGAGTTATTGCTCAGTGCCTCGAAAAGCTTGTACCTCGGGTGGTCCTTACCTATATAAGAAGGTGCTATAGCCCCTTCTTTGTGCGGTTCTTCCTTTTTAATCGGACTCTCTTCAACCTTCCCGTTCTGGATAGATTCAAACATCTTGTATCTTGGGTGGCTGGGGTCAAGCCCGGACGGGGCAACATGCTCACTCTCCTCTCCGGGAACGGAATCACCCCTGACACCTCCCTGGAGGTTCTGGAACATCTTGTATCTTGGATGATTGGGGTCAAGCCCGGAGGGGGCAAAGCCTGATGACCCAATAGACGGGGAAGGATTATTCTTATTCTCCTCCTCTTCATCGTCATAAAGCCCGATAATCGGCCTCAGATTCTTTGGTCTCTCAGTATTCTCTGGGGTCGAGTTAAAGTTTTCCAGTGCAGCCTCAAGCATGCCGCCACCTGTGAAATGCTTCGTGTTGAGGACAGCCTCGTTCTCACTAACTTCCTCCTCTTCCCTTCTCTTCCACTCATCATCGATTTCACTTCTGAGGTTATCCATAAATCCCGGGCTCTCAATAAGAACACTCTTTTTCTCCTCTTCCGGGAGGGCTTTTTCTTCTGGGTATGTATGGTGTCCGATAGTCTTGAACTCGGGCATTTCCTCAAAGGATGGAAATGAAAGAGGAGTATCGGGATTCCCGATTCCGTTATCATACTCCGGAGCAGGTCCTATGTCGGGAAGGGTGTTTCTCTTCTCTTCCTCTTCCCTGTCCCTGATGGCCTTCTGAAGTCTCTTCTCCTCCTTCAGCCTTTCATTCTCCAGTCTCTCCTGCTCTATTTCCTCTTTCTCCCTGAGTTTGTCCTTCTCTTTAGCAATTCTCCTCTCTTCTTTCTCACGTTCCTTCGAGCGTCTTATCTCCTCCTTCTCACGCTTCTTCTCATATTCCTTCTGATCTCTCTTTTTCTCCCTCTCAAGCTTCTTCTTTTCTGCTTCCTCTCTCTTTTCAAGGTCTTTAGCATACTTCTTCTCATCCCTGGCCTTTTCCTTCTCGGCCTTGTCGTTGAGAATACGCTGTCTCTTTACAAGCTTCTCCTCCTCAAGAGTTTCCTTACTCTTGATTACGCCTTCCCTCTCAAGTGCCCTGAGCTGAAGTTCCCTCTTCTTCCTCCATCTGACATCAAGGGGACTGAAAATGGCCAGGAGCACCAGAATAAGTAATACTTCAAGGATAAAGAGAGTGTAGAGGAGGCCGGGATTGGCAAGAACCAGCCTCTCAGGAAATAAAGAAGGAAGTTCTATTGCATTATATACCCTGTATGCACCCGTAAGTGCCATGTATGCAAATAATAGGAGAACCGTAACCGACATTGAGAACGGTTTACGCAGTCTGAATGCAAAGATAAGGGCTGCCTCAGAAAGGAGGAAGATACCTGCCTCAAGAAGAGCGTAAGGACCTGCAGAAACACTGACCTCTGCTCCCACAGCAGAGAGGAAAGAAGCAAAGCCACCTTCAAAAAGGCCCATGCCGTTCAAGATTCCCAATACAACAGATAGTGTCCCTAAAGAAGCCAGGACAACTGCCACTATAAATGAAAACTTACCTTTCTTCATTCTTTCTCAATTCCTTCAGGATAACCATGTTCCTCTCCTCCCCGAGTCCGGGAACAGAGACAGGAACTCTCTCCTCAATATAGCTGTATCCCATACGGCGGAGAGTGTCGAGCTCCGTTTTAATACTGTTTCCCGTTCCCTTATATAGTATCATACGGGAAGAGAGGGAAAGCATATCACCTACAACATCATAAACGGGATGGAAAGCCCTGCATGTGAGAGCGTCAAACTTCTCACCGATTTCCTTTATATCCCGGTCAATTACACTGACATTCCCGAGCTGGAGAAGAGCAGAAACAGAGCGGAGGAACCCCACCCTCCGCTGCATTCTCTCTATGAGAAAAAACTCCCTGTCAGGAAAGAGAATGGCCAGGACTATGCCCGGGAGCCCCGCTCCGGAGCCGAGATCTGCTATCCTTGCTTTCTCTGCCGTCTCCCTGAGAAAAACAGGGTATCCTGATACAGAGTCCATTATGTGCCTCAGGACCACTTCATCCCTGTCATTCGTCCCGACAAGCTTGAGTGCGGGATTGAAGAGCATTATTTCGCTGACATAGCGTTCAAGAAGAAGGCTCTTTGCCCCGCTATCCGGCACGGAGAGACTCTCAAGGTATTCACATATCCTATCTCGGTTCATCATTCCTTCCTTTGAGGTGGAGAGCAAGAATAGCGGTATCGGAAACACGGACCCCGCTGATTCTTCCCGCCTGGCCGACACTGGCTGGCCTGAAAGCCTTGAACTTTTCCCGGCTCTCACTGCTGAGACCCTCAACTGTATCATAGTCGAAGTCCTCCGGTATCTTCATATTCTCCTGCCTCTTCGCCCTCTGGGCATCTATCTCCTGACGCTTGAGGTAGCCCGAGTATTTAACATCAAGCATGACTTCATTGAGTATGGACTCCGGATAGTCTTTGAGAAGGGGAATCTCATCCATTGCAAAAATGCTGTTCTCGCTTCTGACCAGTCTCTCAAGTCCGTTCTTTCCGTCCTTACGGCTGTTACGGAGAAGCTCTTTTATCTCATCCATCTTCCTAATCTTGTCCTGGAGCCTATGATACTTCTCCTCATTACATAACCCTGCCTCATAACCAATCGGAGTGAGACGTATGTCTGCTGAGTCATGTCTGAGGGAGAGTCTGTATTCGGCACGGGAAGTAAACATCCTGTAGGGTTCCTTCGTTCCCTTCGTGACAAGATCATCAATTAGGACACCTATATATGCCTCTGTGCGTCCGAGTGTCACAGCCCTCTCTCCCTTGAGGCGCTGACATGCGTTGATTCCTGCCATCAGCCCTTGGGCTGCAGCCTCCTCATAACCGCTTGTACCGTTTGTCTGTCCTGCAATGAAGAGAGAGGAGACTATCTTCGATTCAAGGGAGGGAAGAAGATCAAGAGGATCAAGCCAGTCATACTCGACAGCATAGGCTGGACGCATTATCTCAACATGCCTGAGTCCGGGGAGGGTTCGGATGAACTGGTGCTGCACTTCCTCCGGCAACGATGATGAGAGACCGTTGAGGTACATCTCCTCAGTTCCGACTCCCTCAGGCTCGACGAAGATCTGATGGCGCTCCCTCTCGGGGAAGCGGACAACCTTATCCTCGATGCTGGGACAATACCTTGGCCCCTTACCGACAATCTTCCCGCCATAAAGCGGAGAGCGGTGTATATTCTCCCTTATAATGCGGTGTGTCTCTTCATTAGTGTAAGTGATGTAACAGGGAAGAGACGGTCTCTCTATCCTGTCCCTGTCAAACGAGAAAGGCATCATCACATCGTCACCTTTCTGGACTTCAAGCTCGCTGTAGTCAAGGCTCGATGCCCTGACACGTGCGGGAGTTCCCGTCTTCATTCTCCCCACATGGAAGCCATACTCCCTGAGCCTGTCTCCAAGCCCGATGGCAGCCTCCTCACCGAGCCTTCCAGCTGGAGCATCATACTCACCAATGAATATCCTTCCGTTCATGAAGGTTCCAGTTGTGAGTACAACAACTTTTGAACTTATCTTCCATCCTCTTGCCGTAACTACACCGATAATAGTCTTGTGTCCATTTTTCTCCTCAATGAGGAAATCTGTAACAGTGTCCATGAAGAGATTGAGATGTTTCTCTTTCTCACATGTCTCTTTGGCGAGCCTTGAATACGAGAACTTGTCAGCCTGTGCACGCGGAGCCTGGACAGCAGGACCACGGGAGCGGTTGAGAATCCTGAATTGGATCATTGTCGCATCAATGAGATGTCCCATCTCACCGCCAAGTGCATCTATCTCCCTGACAAGATTGCCCTTCGCAAGTCCCCCGATGGCCGGGTTACAGCTCATACGCCCGATTGCATCAAGGCTCTGGGTAATCATCAAAGTGTCAAAACCTTCACGCGAGAGGGCAAGGGCAGCTTCGATGCCCGCATGTCCTCCTCCTATAACTATTGCATCATAATCTCTCATATCATTTCCCCAGACAGAATGAGGAGAAAAGCTCCTCTAGGATATCATCAGATGTTACTTCCCCGGTGAGTTCCGAAAGACTCTCAAGTGCCCCCTGGAAGAAGAGTGCTATGATATCGACACTCATATCGCGGTTGGCAATTGCATCCCTCAGTGCACATACAGCCTCGTCTATCTTCTCTTTCTGTCTCCTGCTCTCTATAACAGGAACTCCCCTGCACACAGTAGCCTCACGCGAAAGGAAGGCGCTTATCGCACTAATCACTTCTCCCAGGCCATCACCTGTCAGGGACGAAAAGGAGAGTCCGTCAGAGCGGGTTATGTCACTCTTGGAGTGTACATATATTGTCCTATCCCCCTTGTTTATAGGCTCTCTCTCGTCCCCGTCGAGAACGTAGACAACGAGGTCTGCTTCCTCAATCATCTTCTCCGAGCGGAGTATTCCCTCTCTCTCGACTTCGTCACATCCGTCCCGGAGCCCGGCAGTGTCGAAAAGACGCACGGGAATTCCGTCCATCTCACACTCAGCTTCAAGGTAGTCACGGGTAGTCCCCGGAACAGATGATACTATAGCCCTGTTCTCTTTCAAGAGGGCATTGAAAAGACTAGACTTCCCGGCATTGGTTGCACCTGCAAGGACAACTTTCGCCCCCTCTGTGTAGAGTCTCTGAGAGCGGTAGGTTGAGCTCATTGCCTCAAGGCGGGAGATTATCTTCACAACTCTCTCTTCAGGGAATATCCAATCCTCAATGATCTCATCCTCCCCGTAGTCAAGCTGGACCTCAAGGGAAGCGAGTATGTTTATAAGTTCCTTCTTTATTTCATCAGCTTCTTTTCTTATCGACCCCGTAAGTCTCCCGATGGCGTCCTCACGTCCCCTCTCACCCTTTGCCTTCACAAGTTCCTCAACAGCCTCAGCCTCGGTAAGGTCCATCTTTCCATGGATGAAGGAACGGTATGTGAACTCACCCCTGAGGGCTTTTCTCAGGCCGGCTTTTTCAAGAAGAGACGAAATAGCCCTAATAACAGGAAGGGAGCCGTGAGACATTATCTCAAAAGCCTCCTCAGAGGTATATCCCCTTCCCTTTGAATACTTTATAACAACAACCTCATCTATCTTTTCGCCACACCCGTCAATAATGTAACCGTGTATGGCACTGTTAGACCTGGCCTCCTCCAGCTTTCCTGTAAAGAAAGGAGCAAGCATAGCCAGACACCCCTCCCCGGAGGCTCGGATGACTGCAAGGGCTGACGGTACATAGGCTGTTGCAAGCGCATAGATAGGCTCATCTGTCGTGTATTGAAGCATACTTTGTATTTTAGTCCCAAAGCATAGTTCAAGACAATATGGACCCGATGTTTTCTTTCAGGTAAACTGCATTCATGTTTGATTTTACATACCAGAAAAAGAGAAGCATGCTCTTTAGCAATATACGGTCATATTTCACAGAAAAAGACTATCTTGAAGTGGCAACCCCGACACTCTCCCCGTACCTTATCCCGGAGCCCACAATCAAGGTGTTCTCCACACTCTTCTCCAATGAATTTGTGGGAGAAAGGGAGTTCTTTCTCATTCCCTCCCCTGAACTTTACATGAAGGAGATGCTCGCATCCGGCTCGGGGTCAATCTTCCAGATTTCAGAGTGCTTCAGGAACTCCGAACAACTCGGAGACGTACATAACCCAGAGTTCACCATGCTTGAATACTACACAGTTGGAGCCGATGATTCCGATTCCATTGCCCTCACAATAGATATGATCAGAAAAACAGCAGTAGAGGAGCAAAAATGGCTGAAAAACGAGCCTCTCATACTCACAGTAGAGGAGGCAATGTGGAGATGGGCGCACACAGACCTCATAAAAGCACAGGATATTTCCTTCCTCAGAGAGGAGGCAGAACGTCTCAATCTCTATGTGCCTGAAGATGAAAGCTGGGAAGATACATTCAACAGAATCTTCATCACATACGTCGAACCAGGTCTCCCGAAGGACAGGGAAGTATACCTCAGGGACTACCCGAAGCAGATTGACTGCCTGGCAAAAGACTATACAGACAGGCCTTACAAGAAAAGGTGGGAGATGTATATAGATGGTACCGAGATAGCAAATTGCTACGATGAGGAGACAGATACAGCCAGAATAAAGGCTTACTACAAGAAGGAGCAGAAGAGACTCGAGGATGAGAGAAGAAACACTCCCGATGTGATCTCCCCATCCTCCCCAGTCTTCCCGAATCTTGTCATCCCGCAATCCTCCGGAGTAGCAATAGGACTCGACAGACTTCTCATGGTCAACCTGGGACTTAAGGAGATAGCCCCGCTTCTGGCCTTTCCTATGTGTGAATTATTAGGAGAGTGAACAGTTTACCATGTAACAAATTAACCTCTCTCTTCTTTACACGGGATATATCTTTCTGCTATTCTGGCGGGTAGAAAAACTGTAATTAATATAATTGAGGTAATAAGAATGATTAAAGCAGGACAGATTGAAAAAGGTACAGCTCTCCTCATCAAAGGCCAGCCGTTCCTCTGCATCGAAAGAGAATTCGTAAACCCCGGTAAGGGTTCCGCATTCGTCAGACTCAAGCTCAAGAGCCCGGCAACAGGCCAGACACTCTCCGAGACAATGAAGTCACAGGACAACGCAGAAGATATCACAATCGAAGACAGGACCTTCCAGTATCTTTACAACGACGGGGAGAACTTCTCTTTCATGAATGTCGAGAACTACGAGCAGATTGAAGTTCCTATGAAGAGCTTCCCTGACTATGAGTACATCATGAAGGACGGCGAGACATACCGCCTCACACTCTGGGAAGACCAGGTACTCGATATCCAGGTACCAAGCAAGGTTGTCTACGTGGTAACAGAGACTGAGGATGCCGCACGTGGTGATACAGTCCAGGGCGTTACAAAGGATGCTGTCCTTGAGACAGGTCTCAAGATCAGAGTTCCGGGCTTCATCAAGCAGGGTGAGAAGGTCAGGGTCAATACCGAGACCAAGGAATACCTTGAAAGAGTCAACGACTGAGAATAAAGCCTCCGCCAATCCGGGGGCTTTGTTATTTACTTCTCCCCACTATGCAGTAAAATGTAGGCATGATTAACTACATGGCAATCAATAAGGGAGAAAAGGCGCTCGATTCCCTCAAAGAGGCTCTCGACGCCCTGTCATCCGCATCCAATTGGGGCATTCTCGATATCCTTGGAGGAGGCAACTTCATCTCCTTCTTCAAACACACCAAAATAGACAAAGCACGGACACTCCTCTACAGGAGTAAAATAGAACTCACCGAGTTCATGGATGAATTGGCATACACTCCCGGTGTCGAGATAAACATTTCAACCTTCCTGACCTTTCTCGACATCTTCTCCAACAGCCTTATAGCTGACATACTCGTCCAGGCAAAGATAAGTGAAGCAAAGAAACAGGTGATCAATGCCATCAGAGAGACAGAAAATGCTCTCAAAAAACTCAGGCTAGTTTAGACATATCGAGAGGAACCCACCCCAGGATGGAGCGAAGTACGAGAATCGTCCTCCAGGATAAAGATGATTTGACCTCTGCAGATAAAAAA
>CAVIAZ010000038.1:0-15025 GCA_963640795.1 bacterium
TCGAATACCTTACACTTTTCACTCATAAATGGGAAGTCCCTTTTTTAAGTTTTTTGCAAAATTCATTGAAATTTTTAATACTTTTCTCCTATTTCCTTTTTCAACATACAGTTATTGCGAAAAATATTCTTTTCTTCACTTTTTCCTCATATCTATTATCTTTATATGTGGAGGAATTATGGACACACTTATCATTGCAGGTAGCCCTCGTAAGGGCATGTATTCGGACAGGATTGCGGAGTTTATCAACAAAAAGACAGGCGGAAGGGTTGTACACCTCAGAGAAAAGAAGATCTCCCCATGCCACGCATGCGAATATTGCCACGAGGTAAGAAAGGGAGAATGCATTCAGAGGGATGACATGACAGAACTCTACGCAGACTTCAGAAGAGCAGATACTATCGTACTTGTCTCCCCCATTTACTGGTGGCAGGTCACAGCACAGATGAAGACATTCATGGATCGTCTCTATGCACTCGGGGAAGATGATTGGAAAGGCAAGAAGGCTGTAGTCATTCTCAATGGTGGAGCAGAAGACGATGATGTGGAGTTCAACATTTTGCATAATGCCTTCAAAGAGATGTTTGACTACCTCGGCGTTGAATACTCATTCCTAGGCATTGGAACATCAAGTGAGGATGACTGGAACAAGAAGCAGAAGAAACTTGATGATTTCATCAACTCAAACTTCCCTTCTTTATGATATACTCCCATGTAGGAGATATCATCATGGCTGTATTAGTTTTCGGTTCAATCAATATCGACAGGACATTCAGAATCCCACATACACTTGCTCTCGGAGAGACATTGCTTTCATCATCCCTTTCAATCCAGGCCGGAGGAAAGGGTGCAAACCAGGCTGTTGCGCTTTCAAAGGCCGGGATAAAAACATACATGGCAGGGTCAATCGGCTCCGACGGGTTATGGATTAAAGACCAGCTTGGAGAATACGGTGTAAACACATCCCTTATTAAAATAAAAGATGATTGCTACACAGGTACTGCCACAATACTTCTCAACAATGAAGGCCAGAACTCAATTGTTCTCTACGGAGGTGGCAACAGGGAGAACGACGAAAAATACATTGATAATGTAATCTCTTTCTTTGATAAGGGTGACTGGATTGTTCTCCAAAATGAAATCAACAATCTTGACCTTATCATCATGAAAGCAAAAAAGAAGGGAATGAAAATCTGTCTTAACCCTTCCCCATTCGAGAAAGAGCTACTCTCGCTTCCGCTTGGAGAAGTAGACCTCCTTGCATTAAACGAAGTTGAAATGCAGCAGCTTATGGGAATTCAGATTTCAGATGATATTGATGACTACAAATCCAAGCTGGAAGAACTCTCCTCTAAACTTCATTCATCAATGCTGCTGCTTACTCTCGGTGAGAAAGGCTCACTTTTAAAAAATCCGGCACATGAAGATATACTCTATGCCCCGATTGTGAAGACTGCTGTCAAGGATACAACTGCTGCCGGTGATACGTTCCTCGGCTATTTTCTCTCCTCCATCATTGACGGCAAGTCGGATGAAGAGGCATTGAGACGAGCGACCAAGGCTTCCAGCATAGCCGTATCACGTGCGGGAGCAATGGACTCAATTCCTTTCCGAGATGAACTTGAGTGTTGACTAAAAGTCCCAAATCGTACAATATAAGTATGATATAGGACAAAATATGAAACTCAACAGAGAAAAAGATTTCAAAAGATACAACATCCTTGCCTGGGAGACGGATTCCCTCTACCATGCAATATCACTCAGGTTCGGCCTGACAGACAGTGCCGTCAACATACTTTACCTCTTATATTACCAGGACAACTCTGCGCTCTTAAGTGACATTGTCCATTACTCTGGGCTCCAGAAGCAGACGATAAACTCATCTTTGAGAGTTCTTGAAGACAAGGGGATTATCACCAGGGGCAAGGTTAACGGGAAGATGAAAAGTGTGTCACTGACAGAGAATGGCATAGAGCTATGCAAAAATACCGTCAGGCATCTCATTGAATGGGAAAACAAAGCTCTCTCACTCTTCGGGGATGATGAACTTGAGCTATTCCTGAAACTGATGGAAAGATATCTTATATCGATGAAGGAGAGCCTTGCCGGGTTTACCCCAGATGTCCCTCCTGACAAATAGACCAGCTTTTCATTTTCCGGTTTCGTCTTAATCTTCCCTAGAGAGGGGATGTCTTCTATTGTCATTTATAAGGATATAAAATGAATCTCAGTATTTCTGACAGATTTAATTATTCACGTTTATTAAAATTCACATTCCCGTCTGTGATGATGATGCTCTTTACTTCCATATATGTTATCGCTGACGGTTTCTTCGTCTCGAACTTTGTCGGTAAGACTGCACTGGCATCCGTCAATTTCGCATACCCCGTCCTGATGATTCTCGGGTCCATCGGTTTCATGTTTGGAACAGGAGGATCGGCATTAATCAGCAAGAAACTCGGAGAGCAGAAACCACAGGAGGCAAACAACATCTTCTCGTTCATAATTGTCTTCTCAATTCTTCTGGGAGCAGTCCTTACTGTTTTAGGGCTCCTCTATATGGAGAAGATTGCCTATGCAATGGGTGCAAGAGGAGAACTTCTTGAAAATACAACAATATACGGAAAGATAATTCTCACGTGTCTACCGGCCTACATTCTACAGTATGAGTTTCAATGTCTCTTTGTCACAGCTAACAAACCAAGACTGGGACTGTATGTGACTGTCGCCGCAGGCATGACTAATATTGTATTCGACTATCTTCTGATTTGTGTCTTCCATACGGGAGTTGTCGGAGGTGCAGTTGCAACAGCACTCAGCCAGCTTGTTGGTGGCATGATTCCACTTATTTATTTTATAAGGAAGAATACATCACTTTTAAGACTTAATTTCCATTTCAAATTCGACTGGAAAAGTCTTATAAAGACGATGACAAACGGATCATCAGAGTTCATGAGCAACGTCTCGTCAAGCATTGTGAGTGCAGTCTACAATCTGCAGCTTCTGAAATATTCGGGAGAAGACGGACTAGCCGCCTACTCAATCATAATGTATGTGGGGATTATATTCATGTCTCTCTTCATCGGCTATTCAGTCGGCTCGGCACCTGTAATCGGATACAATTACGGTGCAGGAGACAGAGAACACCTCAAGAGCATAGTAAAGAAGAGCTTTGTCATAATCTCCGTCCAGTCACTATGCATGATTATCCTCTCCTATACTCTTGCTCGTCCTCTGGGACTGGTCTTCGTCTCATACGATAAGGAGCTTCTGGAGTTCACAATCCACGCGTTCAGGCTTTATGCAATTGCATTCCTCTTCTGTGGTTTCTCGATATTCTCCTCATCCCTCTTCACTGCACTTAATAATGGAATGATCTCTGCATTGATTTCATTTTTGAGGACTCTTTTCTTCCAGCTTGCCTCTGTCCTTATAATTCCGCTTATTCTGGGAACAGACGGAATATGGCTGGCAACGGGAATTGCAGAACTTCTCTCCCTTATCTTCTCGATTTCTTTTGTACTTGCATACAGGAAGCGGTACGGATATTGATTCTGAAGGCCCCGGATAACATTATCTCAATAACCTTCCGGGTTCTTTCTCTGCCAGTTCCATGAGGAAAGGCACATATCGTAGAGGTTATACTTTGCCTTCCAGCCAAGTTCCCTTTCAGCTTTCAGCGGAGATGAATAGCACTGGGCAATATCGCCGGGTCTGCGTTCTACAATCCGGTACGGGATCTTCACACCGCTAGCCTTCTCGAATGTCTTCACGACATCAAGAACAGAGTAGCCTGTTCCCGTGCCGAGATTATAGACAGCCACTCCGCATTTTTCCCTTATGGCCTTGAGAGCCTTGACATGACCGTCAGCAAGGTCCATGACATGAATATAATCCCTGACACCTGTCCCGTCATGGGTCGGGTAGTCACCGCCAAAGACATTGAGTTCCTTTCTCTTCCCTACAGCCACCTGTGTTATGTAAGGCATAAGGTTGTTGGGAATGCCGTTCGGATTTTCCCCGATAAGGCCGGAGGGATGTGCTCCGATGGGATTGAAATATCTTAAAAGGACGATATTCCACGCTTTCGGATCCCCGTTCTTTATATCTGCCGTATGCATTGCAATGAGGATATCCTCAAGCATGCTCTTTGTCTCACCATAAGGATTAGTGCATTTCCCCTTAGGACACTCTTCCGTAATCGGAATCTGGGCAGGGTCTCCGTAAACAGTTGCAGAGGAGGAAAAGATGATGTTCTTCACGCCATGCTTACGCATCACATCAAGTAGCGTCAATGTCCCTGTTATGTTGTTGTCATAGTACTCCCAGGGTTTTACTACACTCTCCCCTACAGCTTTAAGACCTGCAAAGTGGATGACACAGTCGATACTGTTTTCAACAAATACCTTCTCAAGCCCTTCCCTGTTTCTTATATCACAGCGGTAAAAAGGGACCTCAGTTCCGAGAATCTCCTCAACCCTTCCTATGGCCTTTATATCTGAGTTTGAAAGGTTATCCAATACAACTACATTTTCTCCGCTTTCCTTCAATGCAATGACTGTATGGGACCCAATATACCCTGCACCACCTGTAACAAGAATATTCATAGTTCCTCCTGGATCTGTTATTCGGATTGTAAAGACAAAGAAGAGAAGAATCGAGAGAGCTACTTACATTTCTCTGTCATAATCCCGATGATTGTCCTGTCTGTCTCCCTCATGCCGACAGTAGCAAGCCTTACAATATTCCTGATAGTGTTTTCAACACCCTTTGTCACGATCCCGTCCCCAGAGACGAATTCGCTGTTGTTGCGTGTCATCTCGAATCCTATAAGCCCCGCCTCAACAGCAGATGCAATCTTTGCTGCACAGCTTGCCTTGGCTCCGTCACAGATCATCCCGCTTACTATTGCAAGAGAGTTCACAACCGCATGGGAAATCTCCTTTTCCCTACCGCCATAGAGATAAGATATACCGGCAGCAGCACCGCAAGCGGCACTTGTAGCCCCACAGAATGCCGAAAGCGAGCCAATCTCCGCTTTTATGTGGATAGCAACCAGATTTGACACACAGAGTGCTCTGAGAAGAAGTTCCCTCTCTATATGCATATTCTCCGCATATATGATAACCGGTATCGAGACAGTAAGCCCCTGGTTGCCTGACCCCGAGTTGATTATAACCGGTCTCTCACATCCGTTCATCCTGGCATCAGAGCCAGCCGCAGCATAAGCCTTGGCCCTGTTATGAACACTATTCCCGTAGGAAGAGAGCAATATGGAGCCTATATTCGCTCCCCAGGAATTGTTCAACCCTTCCTCGGCTATGGCCATATTGTACCTGATCTGGCGTTCAAGAGTTTCACTGACATCCTCAAGCTTAACGCTCTCTGCAAAATCAACTATGCCGGAAATGGTAAGGCTTTTGCGGTCTTTCTTCTCCGTGTTTCCGCTCTCCTCAATCTTCTTTTCCCTTATTACCTTCCCGTCCAGTTCAAGGAGAACCACATTGGTGTGGTTATCCCGTATCTCACAGAGAGCTTTATGCCCGTTAAGGTATGCCTCCACAGTTATTGAAAAGACAGCATCCCCAGTAGATGGAAAGACTCTTACCGGGTGGGATGTAAGATACTCCTTCACAGCAGCAATATCAGAATCATCAAGAGCTGAAAGTATCTCCAATTCCTTCTCCGGGGTTGCAGCAATTACTCCGGCTGCCGCAGCAACTGGAATTCCCTTCTCACCTTTTGTATTCGGAACAACCACACTCTTCACATTCTTGATGATATTGGCAGAAACATATATATCCATCCTCTCCGGTACGGATGGAAGAAGAGAGGAGGCAAGAGACGCACAATAGGCTATTGCTATGGGCTCAGTACATCCCAAAGCCGGGACAAGCTCCTCACGGAGTATATTTACATATTCATTGTAGATTTCACTGTTCACGGGTACAGTTTCCCCCTGCCCCGGCTAAAAGGCAAGGGAAATAATTCAATAGTGCCAGAATGATCTTCTTTTGAGAAAATAGACAAAGGAAAGGCCATAAAGGACCATCGAGGCAAGATAGAGAATGGCTGTAAGTGCAATTGAAGACGGAATCAGATGTAGGGCGGTTACGAAGGAGCGTAGTGCCTTGACAAAGAGCAGTCCGTGTATGATGAGAAGAAGGACGAATGACGTCTTCTCACCTTTCTTGAGACCCGTATAGCAAAGACAGCTCAGGACAAGAACCACTATCCTGAAGAAAGGTATGGAATAGCTTACAAAGAGAGATGTGTAGCTCACATCAAAGATATGAGTCTTCATAATCCTTGTGAAGATAAGAATACCGGAATATACAATTTCAGCAATCAGGAGCACATAGGAGACTAAGGCGGCATATCTGAAGCCAAGCTCCCCATCCTTCATGTCATACGATATCCTTATCTTCTCTGTATTTTGCTTTTTCTCACTGTTCACACTGCTTCCACAATTAGAGCAGAATGAATCTGTATCCTTCACTTCAGCACCACATACAGGGCATACTTTTTCAAGTTTTGCACCACAATATACACAATAGGACGAACCTATTTTATTCACACCGCCACAAACAGGACACTTCATATATTTTTTCCTCTCCACGATAATGTCATACGAGAAGACCAAAAAGGCAAGAAGAATCATCCACAACTTCAAAAAAAAGACACATAGTGTGCGCCTTGAACTTTTCCCCTTTTAGTAGGATTATTCAACTATGCCTAATCAACAGTCACATGCAATTGACTTTACGTCCGGTAATCTCAAGAAAGAGATTATTTTTTTCGCCATGCCCCTCTTTCTGGGTAACCTTTTCCAGCAGCTATACAACACTGCTGATTCGCTCATTGTCGGTAACACCCTCGGCTCCCAGGCACTGGCAAGTGTATCCTCTTCAGGGCCGCTGATTTTCATGATGACGGGCTTCTTCAACGGGGTCGCAACAGGGGCCGGAGTAGTCATTGCAAAGTACATCGGGGCAAGAGACTACAAAAAGGTGAAGGATGCAATCCATACCGACCTGGCATTCGGTCTGGTTGCCGGGCTCATCCTGACTGTCCTCGGAGTTGCACTCACTCCTTCAATCCTCAGACTTATGAACACTCCTGATGATATAATGGAAGGGAGTATCTCATACTTCAGGATTTACTCAATCGGCATCATATTCAGCGTAATGTACAACATCACAATGGGGATTATGAATGCAACGGGAGACTCAACTCATCCTCTCATCTATTTGATAATATCGAGCATAACGAATGTCATACTCGACATCTTCTTCATAACCGTCCTCCACACAGGAGTCGGAGGGGCTGCTGCGGCAACTACAATCGGCCAGGGACTTTCGTTCATTCTTTCTTTCATCAGGCTCCTCAGAAGCAAGGAAGTATACCGTGTCGAGATAAGGGAGATTAAATTCAACAAGCCTCTTCTCAGGGAGATCATACGTTATGGCCTTCCTTCAGGAATCCAGAACTCCGTAATTGCAATTGCCAACCTTGTTGTGCAGTCCAACATAAACACATTCTCCTCAACTGCAGTCGCCGGCTCGGGTGCTTATGCAAAGATTGAAGGCTTTGCATTCATCCCGATCACCTCATTCTCGATGGCACTCTCGACGTGTATAAGCCAGAATCTCGGAGCAAAGAATTACACAAGAGCGAAGCAAGGTGCAAGGTTCGGTATCTTTTCCTGCCTTGTGCTGTCTGAGACCATAGGCCTGATTGTGTTTATCTTTGCGCCTTACCTCATCGCACTCTTTGACAGCAACCCCGAAGTAATAAGAATAGGAGTCAAGCAATCCCATATAGAGGCCCTCTTCTTCTTCCTTCTGGCACTCTCTCACTCCATAGCAGGAATAATGAGAGGAGCGGGTAAGGCAAAGGTCCCGATGGTTGTCATGCTCTCCATCTGGTGCATACTCCGTGTCACATACATCACTATCGCGCTTTCAATTTCGCACACAATAGACCTTGTGTATTGGGCGTATCCGCTGACATGGTCTCTCTCATCCATTATCTTTGTCATATATATGAAGACCTCAGACTGGATTCATGGTCTCGATAACGATATATGGGTCAGCGATTCAAATAGTTGAGGTATTCCTCTATTTCCCCAATGTTTTTGCGAAAGACAACACCGTTCATGCCTTCATGGAGTGCTCCTGCGACATTGACCGGTAGATCATCAATGAAAAGACATTCCTCCCCGCGGAGAGAGTACCTTTTGAGAAGCAGGTCATAGATTTCCGGCATTGGCTTAATTAACCCGACATCCCCGGAAAATACAACCCCGTCAAAGAACTGACTTCCGGGAATGAGATGGAAGTAATCCTTTGTGGAGGCAGAGGCATTTGAAAGCAGATAGATGCCATATCCCTCATTCTTCTTTTTTTCAATATAGGCAGCCATACCTTCAACAGGATGAATCATATCAAACCAATGGAGAGCATGATTAATATAAGGATGGAGGTTCTCGCCAATCCGGGAGCAGAAAATCCTCTCAGCCCCGTCCTCATCCAGGACTCCCCAGTCCAGAAGCGACCACTCGGGAGACTGGAACATCTTCTTTTTAAGTTCCTCTCTGCTCTCGCAGTCATTTATTCCCATCCAGTCCATAAGAGAGTCAGGTGTCCACCTGACAAGAACGTTACCCATATCGAAAACAAGATTTCTGATCATGGAAAGATGATATTCGATAACATCCACCTTGAGTAGTCTCTTTCCAGTCAATAGAATGGAGGAATGAAAATCCTTGTAATAAATCCCGGTTCAACCTCCACGAAGATAAGTGTGTTCGTTGGCCGTAATCCCCTCTTCACAGAATCAGTCTTTCATGATGCCCCGCTCCTTCTCTCATTCAAAACAACAAATGACCAGCTTGAAATGAGAAAGCGCGTCACACTCGATATCCTGGAAAAGCACAGCATTGACATGAATGAGATAGATGTCATAGTCGGCCGTGGCGGCTCTGCCCATTCACAGCATGGCGGACTTACCACCATCAGCGACACCCTTTATAACGACACCGTGAACGAGGTGGCCGGAACAGATCATGCCGCAAAGCTCGGGGTCATGCTGGCATACGTTTTTTCAAAGGAGTACAAAATACCGGCATTTACAATCAACCCGACCAATATGGACGAACTTGATGACGTGGCACGCATCACGGGGGTAAGCGGGCTCTACCGCCGTCCCCAGTCACATGCCCTCAACCAGAAAGCCATAGCAG
The DNA here is from genome assembly GCA_963640795.1 of bacterium. Lineage (GTDB taxonomy): Bacteria > Spirochaetota > Spirochaetia > Sphaerochaetales > Sphaerochaetaceae > Ornithospirochaeta. The sequence continues at coordinate 9,245 of CAVIAZ010000038.1, forward strand.
AGCTGCATGCAGGGAAGCTGAATAAGAAACTTGAGGATTGCTCATTCATAATTGCACATATCGACGGGGGAATAACTGTAGGTGCCCACAGGAATGGGAAAATGATTGACTGTACAGAAGGCGCAGGAGGCGACGGCCCTTTCACTCCGACACGTATTGGCTCCATCCCAGTTCTCGGCGTTGTCAGATACCTTGAGAAGGGACACACACTTGACGAAGTGAAAAGTCTCTGTTCAAAGTCAGGGGGATTCGTCTCCCACTTCGGAACATCTGATACAAGGAAAGTAATAGAGAAGGTGAGAAACGGTGACAGGAAGGCATGCCTTGTATTTGAGGCAATGCTCTACCAGATTGTAAAGTCCATCGGAGAAATGGCGACAGTGCTCTCAGGTAATGTTGATGCAATCATCCTCACGGGAGGCCTCGTACGCTACAGCGAAATCACAGAATACATTACTGAACACTGCTCTTTCATTGCAGACATAGTCACATACCCGGGAGAGGTTGAGCAGGAGGCAATGGCATGGGCTGTATGCGACTGGGCTGAGGGCCGGACAGAGCCCCGTGAGTATGTCCCGCATGATGTCTTTGAAGGCTTTGAGTGGGACGACACCGTATATTGATTTATGCCGGCTATTCACAGAGCAGGATAATATCCCAATCTGGAATGGCACGGGCACATCTTAGCGTGAACCTGCTGTAACCGGGATTAATCTCTTTGAGAATATCTCTCAGTCGCCAGAAGTCGTCTATCCTATGGTAGACAGAGAGAATAAGCTTTGGTTTGTATTCTTCTATTATTCTCCTCCCGCCAAGGAGTATCTTCTCCTCGTCACCCTCTGCATCAAATTTGATTATTGTCGGCTTTACTCCCTCCAGTATTATATCGAGAGTGGTGGTTGAAACTTCCCGTCCTTTCTCTGACCGGGTATTTCCCCTTCCATCTCCCAGGGAGAACATTACCTTTTCCTCTTTGTCGGAAAGAAGAGTGTTATAAAGTGTGATCCTTTCCATTCCCTCCAGGTTCTTCTCTGCCTTTCTGAAACTTCTTATGTCAGGCTCAAAGCCGATAATCTTCTCGTAAGCAGATCCGGTCAAATCGAGAAAGCGTGTGATGGTATCACCATTGTATGCCCCGATATCTACAAAGGTCTCCCTCCCCCCTATATCTAGCTCTCCCCAGCTTGTCTTCTCGTCCTCCCATATATCATACAGGTTTGTAATATCACCCGAGAGACGGTAGCTGATAATTGCATCGAGTATCTCCCGGCTCCTGGAGTCCGTAAGAAGTTCTCTGAATTCCTCAAAGTCTTTCCTATGGGCAATATAATATTCCTCCCCAAACGGATTACCATGCTCATCAAAAAGGAGCGACGGGCAGTAAAACTCATTCTCAAGTGCAATCTTCTTTATGTCTTCAATTACATCTTTCTCATGGGTACCGAATCCCATCACAATACACATACGGCCGAATATCCTTCTCGCATCTGTGTATGAAAGCACCTTGAAGGAATGGAAGGTACGCCTACGCACAAAGGAGTCGGAAGCAAACACCCCGTTTATCCTCACTCCCCTCTGTTCCAACAGAGAGACTAGCCTGTCTGCTGCATTCCCCGTTCCGTAGAGGACTACAGGAAGTTCTGTCTCCTTTATTCTTCCCCAGAAATCTGACATGCTTCAGCCTCCCTTTCCAATCCCTTCCTGTCAATAATTCTGTATCTTCCACGTCCGATACGTTCTATGTATCCCTCATCTTCCAGTTCTTTGAATACAAAGAGAAGGTGACGGTAACTGACAGAGAAATATGCACTTGTATCTGTATGGCTTAATGAATAGACTCCCCCGCTCTCCACCCTCAGGATGTAGGAGGAGAGCCTTTTCTTCAATGGAAAGCTCATGTTATTTGCACTTACCGAATTAACTCTGAAGAGTTTGAGAGCAATATAGCGCGCAAGATTCCTGAGAAAAACAGGGTCCGAGAGGAGTTTGTCCCTGCACTTTTCAATATCTATCGAATACCCGGTACAGTCTGTTACAGCTTCAACAAATGACGTATAGCGCTGTATACCGAGCATCTCCAATTCCCCGTAAAAAGCCGGAGACGGGGCATAGTCAAGCTGGGCAATCCCGCCGTCAGAATATATAAACGAACAGCGCGAAGAGCCGGAGAGAATATAAATAAGCTTACCGCTCTCATCCCCTATGTTGAATATCGTCTCTCCTTTACGGTATTCCACTTGAGTTGTATACGGAGTTATGTCAAAAGAAAAAAGTGCTTTGAATTGATTGTCCACTCTCCTAGTTTATGACCATGGAAAGTCAGAAACAACCCCGAATATGATATTTCTCATATTCTTTTCTCTTTCCGGGATGTTAAATGGCTTTATGGACTTCTATTCATTATTTGTACAGGCTATCGGTTTCATCCCGTCATTCATCTCTATTCTCTCCATCCAGTTCAAGACAAGAAAGAGAATACTTCTCATGCAGCTTTCAGCCGGCCTGATGTGGGTTGCCCACTACTATCTGCTCGGGGCATACACAGCTGTACTTACAAACTCAATCGGAATCTTCCGCTCTACAATCTCATACTTCAATGACAGGAAATGGGCGAAAAGCAACCTCTGGCTTTATCTGATTATCATGCTCTCAGTGCTCTCCAGCATAGTAACATGGGACGGTCCGGTTTCCCTCCTCCCTGCAATCTCACTTATATGCACAGCAACGGGGCTCTGGATCCATAACCTCACCATTACAAGAATCCTCTTTACCGTCCAGTCCCCATGCCTTTTTGTCTATGACATAGCAACCGGCAGCTGGGGATGCGCAATTATCGAGGCAGTAGCCTTTGTCTCCTTTATCCTTGCTCTTTTCCGCCTTGATGTAATTCCGTACGTAAAAGAGCGGAAAGAGAAGAAAGAGAATCGTCTATAGAGTCCATTCTCCCGGTCCTGACTCCTTCTCTCTCAAGCATCATTTTAAGCTTTTCCCCCTCTGTCATATACTCCCTGTCATAGGAAGATATGTCCCCGAAAGTTCCTCTTACCTTAATCTCTCCTTTTTCAAGGAGAATCACCTCTTTGGAATACAAGGCAACTTCCTCCGGATCATGGGATGTGAAAATAATTGTACGCCCCTCTCTGTTGAGTTTATTGAGGAGAGTGAAAATATCCTTCCTGCTCTTTCCGTCAAGTCCGGAAGAAATCTCGTCCAATACAAGGACATCCCCGCCGATAGATATTATCCCGGCAAGCGCAACCTTTCTCTTCTCTCCCCCCGATAGTGCAAAGGGACTTCTGGCCCAGCTGTCTTCACTCACTGAAAGAAGACATAGTGCATTCTTTGCATCCCTTATTGCCTCCTCCTCTGTCCGCCCCCTGTTCAGAGGACCGAATGCAACATCCTTCAATACTGTCTCCTCAAAGAGTTGCGTCTCCGGATATTGGAAGACAAGCCCCACCTTCTCTCTGAGTTTCTTTCTGTCATATCCCTTAAGGTTAATATCTTCTCCGTCGGCAAGAACCCTCCCCCTCTGAGGAGCAATCAAAGCATTGAAAAGCCTCAGGAGCGTGCTCTTGCCACTTCCGCTTTTCCCCATTACGGCAAGCATTGTCCCGCTCTTCACTTCCAGGTTTATGTTCTTTAATGCTTCAATCCCGCTCCCGGGATATGAATAAGAGACGTTCTCCAGTACTATATCCACAGCTTCACCTCCATGAGATAGACACACAGGGCATAGATGACCATAAGAAAATACGAAATATAATCATGAAAAGAGTATTTGAGAGGATAAAGACTTCCGGAGCCGTTCTTGTTGTACCCCCTTGCATCCATGGAAAGTGCAAGTTCATCAGCTCTCTTGAATGCAGAGACAAAGAGAGGGACAAGAAGCGGCAGAAATACCCTTGCCTTCCTGACCAGCCCTTTTTCCTCAAAGGAACATCCCCTGCTCTTCTGTGCATCAATCACCCTTTCGGCCTCATCAACAAGTATGGGGATAAAACGGAATGCAATCATGATGACTGTAGAAAGTATATGGACGGGCTTTTTCATTATCCCCTTTCCGAAGGTCTTCTCAATTCCCTTTGCTATTGAGAGAGGTCTTGTTGTAAATGTAAGGAGAGAGGAGGCAATGACAGTGAAGGAAAATCTGAACACCATGAAGACAGCTTTCCTGATAGCATTCTCCTCAAGAAGAACCACAAGAATGCCAAAGAAGAGAAAGAGGATGAACATCCTGAAAAACCCTTTTACAACATACTTCAACGGTACACGGGTAAGTAGAAACACCAGTAGAAGAACAGCAAAAGAAAATAAAAGAGAGGAGACTGATGAAGCATAGAAAAGTGATACAACATACACAATAAGCCCCGTAAGCTTCACCCTCGGGTCAAGTGAATGGATTATGCTCTCTCCCCTGTAATATCTTCCAAGAGTGACATCAGTCATTTCTCACCCTCCGGAGTATCTTATCTTTCAGCTCAGAAAGAGTCATGGCATCCCCAAGGCCCAGGGCATGGGAAACCTCAATTGAATAGGGAATAGGAAGGCTGTTCGCATCCAATATATCATATTTCAATACATCCTGCGGTGTTCCGCTTATCACAATATTTCCCTTGTTGATGATATATATACTGTCAGAGGTGAGAGCCTCATGAGTGTGGTGTGTGATAAAAAGGACAGAAAGCCCGCTCTCACGGCACTCCCTCCCGAGGAGCTCTACGAGGCTGAGGGAACTTCTCCTGTCAAGCATGCTTGTTGCCTCATCAAGGATCAAAATCTGGGGCTTCAAAGCCAGGGCCGAGGCAACAGCAAGCCTCTGCTTCTCTCCTCCGGAAAGGGAAGAGGGAGAATCATATCTTTTTTCGTAGAGGCTGACAGCCTGAAGAGCCTCATCAACGCGCTCACGAATTTCACAGGTAGGCAGATTCAGGTTCTCCGGCCCGAATGCAACATCTTCTTCCACTGTCTCCCCGATAATCTGATTATCGGGATTCTGGAAGACAATCCGGCATAGAGTCCGCCGTTCCTCCCTGGAGATATTGATACTTCCCCCGCTCTCCTCTTTCAAACCGGCAAGAATCAGGGCAAGGGTGCTCTTACCGCTTCCGTTGGGCCCGAGAAGGGATACAAATTTTCCCTTATCAAGCGAAAGGGAAACTTTATTGAGTATCTCATCAATACGTCCCGGATAATGAAAGGATAAATCTCTTACCTCCATTAAGGACATTAATCTTTGTCCCGGTCTTTGACCATCAGGTACTTGCTTGTTGCAAAGAGTCCGGCAATACAGAGCACTCCAATCAGGAGCTGCCACATAGCCCACTCCCTGATTACAAGTTCACGAGTGAATGCAATCATGAGTATCTCAATGACAGACTTGAGGTTCTGGAGATTAAGCACATGGATAAGCTCAATCACAATGATAATCAATGCAACATAATCAATCAGATCCTTCAGTCCGACAGTACTGTCAGAGATGATATCCTTGAAATATCCGGGAATATGAATAGCGGAAATAATAATACCGGCAACAAGCACAATGGAAAGTGCAGCCTCAAGAATTGTGGTGATTATGTGGATAACCCGCTGGAATGTCCCCATCGAGCTTCCTGTTTCGAAAAACTTCGGAGAGAACTCCATACTCTTATTTCCTTCCACAAGTCTTCCAATTTCACCTGAATGCTTAGTCATAAAACAACCTCTTCTGCTGGGCAGATTATACTCCTTAAAGGAATAATGTATCTAGTGGGAGCAGGTAGCAACAGAAGAACATAATCT
>CAVIAZ010000039.1:0-14550 GCA_963640795.1 bacterium
AGAATTCAAGTTAAATTTACTCTTTTCTTCAAACGCTTCTTCTGTATAATAGATTTACTACATCGAGGAGTATTTATGAGTGATAAGAGAAAGGATTATATAAGCTGGGATGAGTATTTCATGGGAGTTGCTGTTCTCTCTTCCATGAGGAGCAAGGACCCCAATACACAGGTAGGGGCATGCATCGTATCTGCCGAGAGGAAGATTATCGGGGTGGGGTATAACGGTTTCCCGTCAGGGTGCAGCGATGACGATCTCCCTTGGGCACGCACCGGGGACTGGGGCAAAACCAAATACCCCTATGTCTGCCATGCTGAGCTCAATGCCATCCTCAATGCCAACAATCCTGCTGCTCTCAGGGGCTCTACCCTCTATGTTGCTCTCTTTCCCTGCAATGAATGCGCGAAGGCTGTCATCCAGAGCGGAATCAAGGAAATTATATATCTTTCCGACAAATACAGGGACAGTGATGCCACCAAGGCTAGCAAACGCATGCTTGATGCTGCCGGTGTCAAATACCACCACCTGGAGACAGACAGGAAGGAGCTGACTATAAATCTTACGTAGTGTAGATATCATCCAAAGACACAAGCCTTACCCTGTCCATCTCGTCTGTAAACCCGCTCTTTGAGAAAAAATAGAATATTGCATTGTTGCCAGCGGTAATATTCCTGGAATAGTCACACATCAGGGCATATTCATCTGTATCGACTGGGTAGTTTGTGAATTTACATCAGAAGTGAGTGCTGAGTATCTCCTCTCTGAGAATGAACTCTCTTTCATAAGGGAGAATTGGATTAGACCTAATAAAACTTTCTGAAAAGAAACTTTCTATAAAGTAAGTTTTCTACCAAATGAAAAGCACTGCCCACAGTTTTCCTTTACAAATCCCCCATAACCATGGACAATAAAAGACGGGTTGGTATCACAGACCGCTGCCACGCCAGACAGAAGCTAAGGGACCTCCTCTAATTCAAGGGAGAGGGATTATGTCTCAGTTTGTTGTTAATGGAAAATCACAGAGTGTTGAAAACAATATAAGCCTTTTGAGGTATCTCAGGGATGAGATGAGACTGACTTCTGTCAAGGACGGATGCAGTGAAGGTGCCTGCGGGACCTGTACTGTCGTCATCGACGGGGAGGCTGTGAAAGCGTGCACATACACAACCGGGGCCGTGGACGGGAAGTCTATACTCACCGTGGAGGGTCTCTCTGACAGGGAGAAAGATATCTACACCTATGCCTTCGGGGAAGCGGGTGCTGTCCAATGCGGTTTCTGTATTCCCGGTATGGTGATGTGTGCCAAAGCACTGCTCGACAGGAATACTAACCCAACAGAGAAAGAAATAAGACACGCTATCAGGAATAATATCTGCAGGTGTACCGGGTACGTGAAGATTGTAAAGGCTATCGAGATAGCTGCCTCTATCCTGAGGGGCGATGATGATATAAAACCAGAGAGTGTGAAGTGGAAAATCGGGGAGCGCGTACACAGGGTCGATGTCAGGGAGAAGGTCACGGGAACCGGACTCTATCCCGATGACCTATATGTCGATGGTATGCTCCACGCGTCCGCTGTAAGGAGCAAGTTCCCCAGAGCAAGAATCCTCTCCCTCGATATCACAAAAGCGGAGAAACAGCCGGGTATTGTCAAAGTTTTCACTGCAAAGGATGTTCCCGGCAATAAGGTTGTCGGACACATTACCAAGGACTGGGATGCCTTCATTGATGTGGGAGAGATTACCCACTTTCTGGGGGACCCCATTGCCCTCATTGTCGGAGAGAGTGTTGAAGAGGTAGAAAAGGCAAAGAAGTTTGTAAATGTTGAGTACGAGGAACTTCCGTTTGTAGACGGTCCTGAGAATGCCGCAAAGGAAGGAGCCCCGCTTGTACACGATAATGCACCGGGTAACCTTGCTGTAGAGAAACATGTATCAAGGGGAGATGCCGACAAGGCCATTGAAAGAAGTGACTACGTCTACTCTGCCCACTTCTCCACACCATTTACGGAACACGCATTCCTCGAGCCGGAGTGTGCACTCTCCGTTCCCTACAATGACGGGGTAAAGATTTACTCAACTGACCAGGGTGTCTACGACACTCTCCATGAGACAGCACCCTTCCTGGGGCTTCCATATGAGAAGGTTGAAGTCCACAACTGTCTTGTCGGTGGAGGCTTCGGAGGTAAGGAGGATGTGACTGTCCAGCACCTCTCGGCTCTCGCAGCATACCTCTTGAAGCGTCCTGTAAAGATGAAACTCACTAGGCCCGAGTCGATTCTCTTCCACCCGAAGCGTCACCCAATGGAGATGGACTTCACTGTCGGAGTTGACAAGAAAGGAAGAATACAGGGCGTCAGGGCAAAGGTTGTGGCAGATACAGGTGCCTACCTCTCTCTCGGAGGACCTGTCCTCGAGAGGGCATGCACACATGCCTCAGGCCCGTACAACTACCAGAATTTCAAAATAGACGGTTATGCCTACTACACCAATAACCCACCCGCAGGTGCCTTCAGGGGTTTCGGGGTAACCCAGACATGTTTCGGAATCGAGAACATGCTGAACTCCCTTGCACGTGAAATCGGCATTACCGAGTGGGATATCAGGTACATAAATGCAATAAGGCCGGGACAGGAACTCCCAAACGGCCAGATAGCAGATGACTCGACAGGGCTTGTCGAGACACTCCTTGCCGTGAAGGATACCTACGACAGGGAAAAAATCAAAGGTATTGCCTGCGCGATGAAGAATGCGGGAGTCGGTGTCGGACTTCCCGACTGGGGTCGTGTCAGAATCATCATCGAGGGCGGGAAGGCCCATATACACTCGGCAGGCTCATGTATCGGACAGGGCCTCTGGACTGTCCTCAAGATGATTACCGCCGATATTACAAATCTCGATGAGGACCTTATCGTGGTAGAGAAGGCATCAACTCTGGATCCCGACAGCGGAACAACAAGCGGCAGCCGTCACACCACCGTCACGGGAGAGGCATGCAGGAGAGCTGCTAACTTACTCAAAGATGCTCTTTCAGAGAAAACACTCCCCGAGCTTGAGGGAGAGGAGTTCTATGCAGAGTACCTGGCAAAGACAGACAAGATGGGCTCCCCTGTTCCCCACCCGGTGAGCCATGTCGCATACGGCTATGCCACACAGCTATGCGTCCTCAACGAGGACGGAACAATCAAGGAGATGGTGGCTGCCCACGATGTGGGACGGGCTATAAACCCGACGAATGTGGAAGGTCAGATTGAAGGCGGCGTTGTCATGGGTATGGGATACGCATTAAGGGAGCGCTACAGACTCGAGAATTGCAGGCCTCTTGAAAAATACGGCTCTCTTGGTCTCTTCAGGGCAGATGAGCTACCTCCTATCAGGTCAATCATCGTCGAGAAGGAAGGCCTCAAGACTTCATCTGGAGCAATAGGAATCGGGGAGATTACATCAATCCCGACTGCTCCTGCTATAAGTAATGCCTACTACCATTGGGACCATGTGCTCCATCATTCGCTTCCGCTTGAAAGCACCCCATACATTCTTCTTCCGAGTGAGAAGAAGACACTTAAGACGGGAAAGAGACTCTTTGTGAACCCCACTGTAAAATGTATAGGATGCCTTGAATGTGTCCGTACCTGTTCAGATATGTTCTACAAGGAAAAGGACAGGCGTTACGGTGCACTCAAAGTTTTGGAGAAAAACGGTGAATGGAAGCCACAGGTGTGCATCCAATGCGGTAAGTGTGCCAAAGTCTGCCCGGTGGGAGCAATCAAAGAGCTTCCGTCCGGAGTATGGACAATAGACAAAAAACTCTGCACTGGCTGCGGGGAATGCCAGAAAGTATGTCCCATGGGCGTCATGGTAACCTCTCCCGTCACAGGTCAGACAAGTAAATGCATAGCATGCGGGAAATGTGTCTCAGCCTGCCCTATGGACGTACTCCAGATAGCTACAAGCCAGAGCTGATCTCCTTCCAGAGTCCATCCTCAAGAAGAGTCCTGAAACGCTGGGGCTCATTCTTTATCCTCTCTTTGAGGTCATCCCTCGAATGTGGAGGATCAAGGGAAATGGAGAGAAGAGTGTGCTTGTCCATGACACGGGAAGCGGGAACATTGAAGCGACGCGCTATATTGTCCCTTACAATGAAGAAGGTCTTGAGTCTCTCCCTCTCGTCCTTTCTCATCTTCTTCCACTGTCCTATGTGTCTCCAGCCGGGGACAGGCTCCCTGACTGTGGTAACACGTCTGAGATTACTCTCCATCTCCTTTTCAAGGTTCTTCTTTCTTATCTCATCGAGAAGTACCTCCTTGAGGTCAAAGAGATACATCACATCCGTCAGGGCATACTCTATGAGAGCAATATCGAGAGGACGCACCAGCCAATTAGCCTGCTGGTTCTTCTTTTTGTCTATGTTGATTTCCTTACCAAGGAATATCTCAATAAGACTCAGGAGGTTGCCGTTGTACCCCAAGAGGAGTGCCGGCACCCTTATGTCGAAGACATTTCTTATCTTCAGCCTGTACTTCTTGTAGACAAGAGAAGCATCCCCCTGTATGTCGAACCATATCTTCTCACTGGGGGAGGAGAAGAATTTCTCAAGCCCGGAAGGTGTCACCCTGGGGCTCCTTACATCAATAAGGTAGTAGCGCTTCCTGTCATAGATCTGGATAAGGCATAAATGCTCCCCGTAGATATGGAGGTTGGACTCCCCCTCAAAGTCAACGGCAAGCGGGCAGCCATTCCACTCCTCAAGTGCAGAGGCTATCTTCTCATCACTGTCAAGGGTTGTGTAAATCATAAAACTGCCTCTGCACACTTGGAGATAATATCCCTGTAGCGGGCAACAAATTCCTCAGGGGCAACAGGTTCACTCTCTGGCGAGAACGAGAGGAGCTTTCCCATGACTTCAACATCACTCACGGCAGGAACCGAGAGTTCGTAAGAGGAGTCATCAATCCACCTTCCCTTCTGCTCCTTATGCCATATCTGGTTGGAGACAATGTTGGCGGCAACACCCCTGAATCTGATTGTGTACCATACAGGTTCCTCCTTACTGGAGAATATACCGTAGCTTCCCTCATTGGCCTTGAGTTTCTCCCTGTCATAGACAAAGTGCTTGTCTGTGTTCTTCACATCCACAATTCTCGAGAGAGAATATGTGCGGATACTTCCGTATTCAGTCTCTGCCCTCAAGTACCAGATCTGGGAGTAGTTGATAAGCACCATCGGGTTGATATCGAGCACAGTCTCCTTTCCCTGGGAGTTGGTATATCTGAGGGTGACTGTAAGTCTTTCCTTTATTGCACTCAAAAGCTGTACAAAGACAGCATAGTTAACCTTCTCGAGTGCCGTGTACATATATTGTACTGGAGCTTCATCATATTCTTTCTTGCCCCCCAGCCCCTCAAACAGGGCTTTGAGAGGATTCCCCTGTGCCCGGGAGAGAGCATCGGCAATAGTTGAGTTTACGAATGCCTCGTTGAGACGGGGTTTATCGCCCGTGAAAACATAGTATTTCTTGTTCTCTCTCCTGATATATTCAACAGAGGAGAGTTTGTCCATGTACCCGATATCTGTCAGTCTCTCCCTTATGAAGTCGATATCCCTTCTGAACTCCCTGTTTGAAATTCCATACCTGTCTCTTATGTAACCGTAATTAAGTCTCCCGTCCTCAAGACAGAGGACATTAATCATGTCCATTATCCGCTCTAATCTGCTCATGAAACTATTATAAATGCAAAAAGAGACAAAGACCATCAATCTCTGTCTCTTTTATGTCTTCTCTTCTGACTCTTTATCTCAGACCGAAGCGTGATACGAATGCCTCAGCATTCTGGATTGAACCACCGGCTGCTCCCTTGACGATATTGTTGACAAGGAGACAGAAACCAATCTTGCCCTCTTTCTTTCTGAGCCTTCCTGTGTAGACAACCATTCCCTTAGGAGTTCCCCAGAAAGCATACTTCGGCTGCGGGAATGTATTCTCAGGAGAATACTGTACAGGCTGGGAAGGAGTTGAAGGAAGGTCCACCTCATCCTTGAAGTCTGCCCATGCCTTGATAATGTCTTCACACTCAACATCCTTCTCGAGGTCAAGCCATACTGTCTCAAGGTGACCGAACATGACAGGAACACGCACTGTGAATGCATAGACAGTCGGATTGATGGAGAGAATCTTCTTGATCTCCCTGTCAATCTTCTCCTCTTCTCCCTTTATGAACGGAATACAGTTATCTGTTATATCGAAGGAAGAGAGGCCCGGATATCCGGCACCGGAGACACTCTGGTAGCTGTTGATTGTAATTGTCTTAATACCGAACTTCCTCAAAGGAGCAAGAGCCATTGCAAGACCCGTTGTGACACAATTGGCATTGGTGACGCAGAAACCTGTCTGAGGATAACCCTGCTCACGGATGAGATCCAGCTGTTCGACGTTTGTCTCCGGAATGAGGATAGGAACATCAGAATCATAACGCATAGCGGCAGCATTACTGAAAACATAGAAGCCGTTAGCCCTCAGCTGGGGTTCAGCCTCCCTGGCAACCTCTGCCGGAAGGGCGGAGAAGACTATCCTGACTCCCGCCTCAAGCATGGCGTCATGATTGAACTCCCTGATCTCAAGGTCCTTGATCTGCTCGGGCATCTCAAACGGCATGACCCAATGAACCGTCTCGGAGTATTTCATACCTACTCTGGCAGCAGAAGCAGTAACATAACTTAGCTCAAACCAAGGATGGTCTGAGAGCATCCACATAAAAACCTGTCCAACAGCACCGGTTGCACCCAATACAGCAACCTTAATCTTCTTGTTGTCCATACTTTACCAACTCCTTTGGGGTAAAAAATTAACTAACTATATCTAATGAGGGGGGAATGGACAATAGATTAAAGGTAAAAGATTGTAAAATTTTAACAGAATGTTATCACCAGAACATAAATGATTACAGAACCCCATAAATTATTGCCACGCATAATGAAAATTGATAGACTGTCGGTATGGCCTTTTTTAAGCTCTTTTGCTTATAATGGTCTTCCTGAAGGAGTAACAATGGCTAGTAAGAAAGAAAATCTTGTACCCGGATTAGGTTGCATCTCATGTGCCCACAACAAAGACATCAATCTTTATAAGGATATGTATAAGAAATCCACAGAAAAGATTCCGTCCCATGCTGAAGAGGGAACAGAATTCTTCAAGAATCTCATGCACAATTCCCCTTCCAGGACAGAGTGCAGATTCTATAACAGTGATGACGGCCTTCTCTGCGAATACTTCGTAGAGCGTGATTATTGCAGGGATGACAGCTGCCCGGACTACCTTCCGGTCAAATTCGAGAAGGCTCCTGTCTCACGCAGCCATACAATCACAGACGAGGAAAGAGAGCCGGCTGAAGGTGAAATCAGGGAAGTTGAAAGCGAGGATGAGGAAGAGGAGTTCACAGCAGAGAACGAGAACGACGAACCCATCGATATCGCAGACGACGAGAATTATACAGAGTAATTATTCCCGTATGTTATACAGAGAGGACTATGCGTCCTCTTTTTTATTGCCGTAAATCCACCAAAAGTAAAGATAATATTTATGCAAAACAGCATAATCAGGGTAATTCACACTTTACAGTAAATAAAACATTAACTTTTTATCCTCTTTCCAATATACTCTAGCTAGTCTTGGAGATTCAGATGAATTCGATGAACAGAACAATAAGCAGCAATGTACTGAAATTGCTCAGAAAAAACGGCAAAAAGCAGAACGAACTGGCTGATGCGATTGGTGTAAGCAAGCAGGTTATGAGCAACATGATGAACGGTAACAGAATAATCAATGCGACAGAACTCTCCCTAATTGCATCTTTCTTCAATGTGAAGATGGAAGACCTCATGAAGAGCAGTGAATATAACAGAGAGGAAAATGCCTTCCATGCATTCATGGGGGAAGCTCAGAGTCCAGAAGCAAAAGAGAGCCTTGAAATTGCCAATAGACTAGCAAAAATGATTCTTTACTATGCAAGGTTATGCGACAATGCCGAAGAGATGAACAGATCATGGGAGGCCTGAAGTGTGTAAAGCTGTCATGAATTCGCTCTTTGTCAGGGACAGGAAAAAGTATAACATCATAAGAAAGAAAGCAAACAGCTTCATCTCAAATTACGCGGGAAGCACCATAATACAGGATGATATTTTTCATGTCGCTGAAAATTATGTACTCCAGCATGATGCGGTAATGGAATTGCTACACTACCCGCTTAATGATGATGATTTCTGCGCATGTACGTTTATCAGAGATGGGCGTGTATTTGTTGTGATTAATGCGGACATTCCCCTCTCCAAACAGATATTTGCCATGGCCCATGAATTGTACCATCTGTATAACTACTTTGAAGATTGTAACATGGACTACCAGGAGCATGGTTCCATACTCGAGACATCAGCTATGGATAATATGGAGGATGCGGAGGCAAATGCATTTGCAGGGGCTGTTCTTGCCCCCGGAATAAGCATAATAGAACAGATGAACATATTTCTCTTACAGCCGGATTCACTCGGAATAAGGGAGATACTAACCCTCATGGAGATTTTTGCTATCCCCTTTAAGGCAGTTGTCCTCAGGCTCTTTGAAGAAGGAATAATTGCAAAAGAACAGGTAAATGAATTCTTCCAGATACCTGATGAAACTATCCTCCATCAGATTAAACTGACAGGCAGGGCAATGCGGTGGCAGAGGAAGACTACCAAAGAGATTTTGTTCGGAAGTCTCCTGGAGAATATGGAGAGAGCAAAGAAGCTTGATGCAGTACCAGAAGACCGGCTGGAGGAAGACACAAGGACTCTGGAGACAATAAGAGAAATCATCTCAAGAAAGAAAGAAGAAAGCAGATGAAAGTTCCTTACAAAAAAGCTCTCCTTGATACCGATTTCATATTCAAGGCCAACCTTGCACATAACCGGAAACACCAAAGCCTTATCGAGAGGGTCTCTAATTTCGATGGATATGAATTCTATTGTCATGAAAAGATTATTGAAGAACTCTCTTATCATGGTTTTCAGCCGGATCCGCTTCCATGGCTTAAGTCAAAGATAGAATGTGGAGACATAAGATGTCTAAATGATAATGACATCTTGGATGAAATTGAAAATGAACTTCACCATAATGCTGTACAGAGTTTCTTTGACATGCTCAAAACAAGCTGTGATGCCACATCTGTTTCTTTCTTTGATTACTATTATGCAAAGCTTATAGCTCTTCCTGACAATGTGGACCACAACACCTTTATTGCTGCTCTCAAAGTGTGTGAGGAAGCAATACAAAACGGAAACAGTATAGGAGAGAAGAAAACCTTCGTTCTTGCCCAGCTACTCCAAATGAAATATCCGGGACGTGTCGTAGTATTTTGCTCTGATGATTCCAGAGCAAGACAGAATATTGCCTATATCGATTCCAGATTCAGATGTCTCAGCATTCCATCCGTTTTCCAGAAGCTCAGGAATGACGGTGTTGAAAAATCTGAAGCAGAAGAATACTTCGGCTCACTGTGTAATTTCTATAATTCCCATGGTCAGAAAACTGTAAAGGTCTGGAAGAAAGGACCATCAGAAAGAATCTCGATATCCTTAGAGGAAATGTTTGAAGGTATATACTCTGACAAGTTCGAAATCAAGGGAACAGGAGATTTGCGCTACAAAGAATGATGTTCTGAAGTGAATTCATAATGATTTATATCCAAGCTCAATGACAGACCCGGTATTTCGATTGCAATAAAGACCCCGGTATATCTCAAAGGAGGGGGAGAAACACACCGGGGATGAACTTGTTGAGTCCACGCTTATAGATTAAATCACACTTCCAGTTATCTCAAGGGGAGTGACGTTCACACGGCAGAAAAAATTCAATCCAGAGAATAAATCTCGATTACATCGACAAAGCCGAGTTTCTCAAGAGATGAGATGATCTCTGCAGAGTCATTCTTTGTCACCGATATAATTGAAGCAGAGAGAATGACGTTGCCGTCCTCTTCCCTTCTTGTAATCGATATGTTTTTCAGAAGGAGTCCCTCTTTCTCTATTGCGTCCTTCGCTTTCTCGACTGTGAGGTTGTTTCTTGTAAGGTTTATCTGGAGGGAGCCGTTATTGCTGTTGAATGACTTATGCTCTCCCCTGTGGACAATGAGCTGGATGAGGATAATCAACGCTGTGCACGCAATACCGAGGACATAGAGTCCCGATCCTATTGTCAGTCCGATTCCAACAGTAGCCCAGAGACCTGCGGCAGTTGTCACACCAACAATGTTATCTTTCTTCACAAAGATGACACCGGCACCCAGAAATCCTATTGCCTGGACAACTCCTGCCGCCACACGGGAGGCATCAACCTGTACAGACTGGAGGTAGACAACGTCCATGAAGGCATACTTGGAGATAACCATCATGAGGGAGGAGGCAAGGGCAACAAGCATATGGGTTCTGAGCCCCGCACTCTTGAGTCTTCTCTCCCTCTCCCAGCCGATGAACATTCCACATACAGAGGAAAGGAGAACCCTCAGAACAAATTCTATCTGTAAAGTATTCGTAACAACAAATTCAGGCATATCAAAACTCTTTTGAGATTACATTTTTAGGGCGTGAAAAGTTTTAGTCAAGATAAAAAATATGATTTCACTCAAATAGCCCGCTCAGCATGACAAGGCCAAGCCCGATAATAATCCACAAAAAGGACCATCTTTTATTGTCAGAACGGATTATGTCCCCAAGAAGCTCCCAGAAGAGGATATATAGTACCATGCCGAGTGCAACAGGAGTCAGCACTCCGACGAGTGCTACAGAAACAACAGACTCAAGCACCATCATCAATATGCCGCCAAGGAAGGTGGAAAAACTGGAGACTGCGAAGATAACCGCCTTCTTTCCCCTCTTCTCTGCACGTGTTGTTGAATATATGAGCATACCCATGGGGATGTTGTGAAGTGCAACTCCCAGGGCAAGAAGTATTCCCGATGAGACTGATGAGGAAGCAAGGGAATAGACACTCATTCCCTCAACTGTATTGTGTATGGCGATTGCAAGAGTTGCCATTATCCCGATGTGGACAAGATTTCCCTCATGACTTGTCTCCGTTCCTTCGTGCTCCGGGACAAACCGATCAAGGAGAAGAAGGACGGCAAAACCGGAGATGACAAAGAGGAGTGCCTTCCATAGGGCAATATCACCAGAGGCTATGCTCTCCACTATCTCTGGGACTATGTCGAAAGCAACAACGGCAAGCATTGCCCCGAAGCTCAATGCAACGGATACCTCCTCAACCCTGTCATTATCTTTCACCAGTCCCCCAAGTGCTATTCCCATGAGGAACACTATACTCAATCCCAAAGTCACCAGAAGCGGCATCTTATTTACTCTCCTTCATTGCACATTCAGGACACTTTCCCGTGAAAACCGTCGAAAGACATGAGCTGAAGCCAATCCTGCTCTCGATAATCTCTTCTATCTCGGAACTCGTCTTCCCGTCTATGTGAACAGTCTTTCCGCAGGATGTGCATCTTATGTGCATATGATGCGGACACTCATTCCCCTCAGACAGTTGATAGAGGGCACGCCGTCCTGAGTCAAAGCCCACCTTCCTGATTGTTCCGTCACTCTCAAGCGCATCCACAATGCGATAGACAGAACTCTTCGGTATATCATCAAGTGTTGTGATTATCCCGTTAAGAGTGAATGATGAGGACGGATTCCCGTAAAAGAGGGAAACCACCCGCTTCTTTGACTGTGTCGTGTAGTGCATGAAAGTGAGAATAATTCTCATTTTTCAGAGTGTCAAGAATCTCTCCACAAAAACAACACCTTCAAGCTGTTGGAAAAATGATAATTGGAGGTTATCTTTAAGCCATGAATAATTATCGCGGTCAGTTTTCCGGGCATTACGGAGCAGACGAACTCTCTGTCACACTCATTGTGACAGGCATCCTCTCACTTCTTGCCTACCCTATATTCACAGCAGACTACCTGAGGATTATCTTCATTGCCCTCGGTGCTGTATTGATTGTGATTGCCATTTTCCGCAGCCTCTCTACAAACATAGCAAAGAGACGCTATGAGAATGACAGCTTCCTCTCCTTCTTCAAGGAATCAAGCAAAGAGGAAAAGAAGAGGAGGAAGGAAGAGGAGAAAGCCAAAAAGGCAAAGAGAAAGGAAGACGAGAAGGTTTATGCCTACTTCCGCTGTCCAAAATGCCGTAAGGAGCTCAGGGTCCCCCGTGGCAAGGGCAAGATCCGTATTAAGTGTCCGAACTGCTCGGAAGAATTCATCAGGAAGACCTGATTATGTTCGGTTATATTGTCCTTTCAAATAAAGCGGAAAAAGAAGATAAGAGAGTATACAGGGAATGCTACTGCGGGCTCTGTCACACCCTCAAGGAGAAATACGGAAGAACCGGAATGCTCTCCCTATCATACGACATGACATTCCTTTCCCTCCTCCTCTCGGACCTTTCCTCACAGGAGAAGACAGAAGGTATTGAGCGCTGTCCCGTCCATCCGCTCAAGAGGCACAACTACTTTGTGACTCCTGTCATGGACTACACCTCTGACATGCAGATGCTCCTTTCATATTATTCCCTCCTGGACTCGATCCATGACGAAAACAAAGGTGTAAAGAGAGAGAAAAGCTACCTTGAATTCATCCCCGCCATCGAGAAGAAATATCCCAGGCAGACAAAGGCCGTGAAGGAGAATCTGGGGTTAATATCATCATACGAGGAGAAGAACATGAAGGATGCCGGAAAACCTGCCCTGGCTTTCGGCAATCTCCTTGGAGAGATTTTCGTCTATGACGAGAAGAGCTTCTTCAAGGAAGACCTCTTCCTTCTTGGGTGCAGCCTCGGAAAGTTCATATATATCCTGGACGCCTGGGACGACAGGGACAGGGACATAAAGAAGGGCCTCTATAACCCCTTTGATGACTCTGTCACATACACTTCTGTCAAAGATATGCTCCTTGATGCTGCATCTTCTGCGTCAGTATGCTATAACAGACTTCCCCTTGATGAATATACCTCTATAATGAATAACATCATCTACAGTGGTATGTGGACTAAATTCAACAACAGGAAAAAGGATGGCCAAGACAGATGAGCGACCCATATTCAATACTCGGGCTGTCCAGCTCAGCAAGTGAAGAAGATGTAAAGAAGGCTTATAAGAGGCTGGCAAAGAAATATCATCCGGATGTGACGGGAAATGACCCGGCAGCCGCAAAGAAGATGCAGGAAATAAATGCTGCATACGATGCTATTATCAACCACAAGGATACTGGCTCATACCAGAGTGGCTACTCCGGCTTTTACAGTGGTGGCTACTCCCAGGAGAGCACAGACGGGGAGAGCAATGAGATGAGAGCCGCTGCCTCATATATAAACGCCCACCGTTTCAGGGAGGCACTCCATGTCCTCTCCACCGTCAAGGCAGAAAACCGCAACGGCAAATGGTATTACTACTCCAGCATCGCAAAGTGCTACTCGGGAGACACCACCGGTGCCTATTCAGATATAGCAGAGGCCATAAAGATGGAACCGGGGAACTACCAATATAAGGCATTCCTCGACAAGCTCAGATACGGAAGGACATTCTATACGGAGCGGAGGGCTTCCTATCCGCAGTCGGACAGTTTCCTCTCCTGCTGTCTTCCCCTTATTCTCCTCAACCTCTTCTGTCCAGGCTATTTCTGCATCTGCTGAAACATTGCGGAGAGAGCCTCACGCTGTGGCTTGAGGATACGTGATATATATCCCACAGAATCCTCCAGCTTCACAGGGATCCTCTCAAGGAGTATGTCTTCATATACTGTCGTAATCCCGCTTACAGCATAGTCGAGAAGAACAATGATTGTAGTTTTCATCTCATCACTGAGGTCTGCCGGGATATCGGAAAGGACCTTCCTGATGGCTGCATGCCTTGCGTCATCCAGAACCTCATGAAACCTGTCTGCCTGCAAGAGTTTTGCATAGTATTCGGGATTATGCCTCAGATACATTGTAATCGGCTTAAGGAAATTCTCCGGCGCAAGAAGTACCTCTGAGGTATCGGAATCTGCAAATATAGAGGCAAGCTCATCGACAACACCTGTTGAAATCCCCTTCAAAACCTCATCCGTGTTGGAGTAATGGGCATAGAAGGTTCCCCTGTTGATGTCTGCCCTGCGGACAATATCTGTGATACTGATCTTCTCAAATGGCTTTTCTATCATGAGCGACAGAAGAGCATCCTTGATCATTTGCTTACTTCTGATGGAACTGCGGTACTCAGCCTTCTTTCTCTTTACTTCTTCCATATTGCCTCCAACTATTCAAAATTGTACAAACGTATAATATTAAAATAATGTTGAAATCTGTATTTGGCAAGAGTCCAAAATGGCATAAATAATCCAAACCGGAAGTTGTGCACTGCATCATGTCTTCCAACATCAAATCTTGACAACTGGAGCATTATTGCATACATTACAAATAGAAAGAAGGCACCGCCAGTGGACGGTTGACCTCAAATTATCGTGATTATAAAATAACCGTTCT
>CAVIAZ010000040.1:0-14499 GCA_963640795.1 bacterium
GATGATACTTCCTCCGGTCTGAAGATTCCCTTCTCTGTAACTATCCCTGTGATAAGCTCGGGCGGTGTCATGTCGAAGGCTGGGTAGTACCCTTTGATTCCCAATCCTGTTGCAGCCGTCCTCACACCCATTGCCTCGAGAGTCTCATCCGGGTTTCTCATCTCTATTGTGACTGTGTCATATGTCTTGTGCCCGATATCGGGTGCGCCGGTTACATATACCGGTACATTGAAGTATTTTGCACATATTGCTATCTGGCTTGTCCCGACCTTGTTGAAGACGTATCCGTCAAGTGTGATGGCATCTGCAGCGCATGTGAAGATATCGACATGTTCATTCTTCATGACGAAGGCCGGCATGTTGTCTGTGATGACTGTAGTGTCGAATCCCATCTCTGCACATACTGTTGCCGTAAGCCGTGCTCCCTGGAAGTAAGGTCTTGTCTCTGGACAGAAAAGCCTGATGATTTTTCCCTTTGTCCTGCACTCCTTCAGCATCATCCCGACTATTGTCTCTGCAAAGCATTGTGTCATCACTGTGCCGTTCTGGGGGAACTTCTCCACAAGATATTCAGCCATCCGGTTTATCTTGCTGTAGCGTCTGTTGTTTGCTTCAATCACATGCTCCCTGATGGCCTCATCTGCACGTTTACCTTCTTTCAATGCTTTCTCTGCAACTGGAAGACAGCCTTCTGTAAGCTGCAGCATCCGTTTTTTCGTGGTGGGTCGTGCATCTGCTATTGTGTGTGCAGCTTTAGTGAGGTATTCCATCTGTTCATTAATTGTTTTGTCCCTGCACTCCCATGCGGCAAGCGCCATCCCCATCGGGGCAGCTGTGTAGGGTCCGGCAGACTGTGTGACCATATCGCGGATGGCTTTCATGACATCGAGGTGGCTGTTACAGACCACAAACTCTCTCCTTGATGGGTATACTCTCCTGTCGAGTATCCTGACAGAGCCGTCCTCGTACCATGCAATATTCTCGTAGCGGAGCATAAAAGCCAAATCTTTATCCTGTCTTTCCATTTTATTTCTCTCTCTTTTCAGTTTATCATAATAAGTGTATTTGAGGTTATTATGGTTGAAAATTTCGGCTATTCCTATGTGAAAAAAGCTGCAGATTATATTAAAGAGAAGATTGAGCGCATTCCTGATGTTGCAATTGTCCTGGGAACCGGATGTTCTGCACTTGCCTCTAAGGTGGAGGTGAAAAGAGTTATTCCGTATTCATCCATTCCTAATTTCCTTGTCTCTACGAATCCCTCCCATAAGGGGGAGATGGTTGCGGGAAATCTCGGGGGGAAATACGTCCTCTGCCTTAACGGGCGTTTCCACTTCTATGAGGGATATACCATGGAGGAACTCAGTATTCCTGTCCATGTGCTCTCTGCCCTCGGTGTAAAGACTCTCATCCTTACAAATGCTGCCGGCTCAGCTAACCCTGACTTCCTCCCGGGAGATGTGATGATAATCAAGGACCATATCAAGCTCTACGGCGGATCTCCTCTCAGGGGGGAGAATTCTCCAGAGCTTGGAAAAAGGTTCTTTGGTGTGAGTGACCTTTATACATCATCTTTGAGGGGGATTGCACGAAAGTGCGCTGAGAGAAGTCAATTGAAGGTCCATGAAGGTGTATATATGTTCTTTCCCGGCCCCCAGTTTGAGACTGCAGCCGAGATAAGGGCTGCACGGATCCTGGGAGCTGATGTGGTGGGTATGAGTACAGTCACGGAAGCTCTGACTGCAGGGCACTCGGGTATGGGGCTTCTTGCACTTTCCCTCATTACAAATATGGCAACGGGACTAGTGGAGAATGTTGACGGCTCGGAGGTGGATGATGTGGCTGAAGCTGCTTCTCATGCCTTTACGGCCTACCTGGAAGATATTATCAGAAGTATATAGGAGAAAGAAGTGTGTCTGTATTATTCACCAATGCAAAGATTATAACGACAGCGGACGGGAACTTCCGCGTTCTTGAGAAAGCCTGTCTCGGTGTTACAGGGGACAGGATTGATTATATCGGGACGCAAATGCCCGATAAGACATATGACAGCGTAAAGGATATGTACAATAAGCTCCTTATGCCGGGTCTTGTGAACTCTCACGGTCATACGGCAATGAACCTTTTAAGGGGAATCGGAAGCGACCTGCCACTGCAGGACTGGCTCCACCTCATCTGGCCAATTGAGGACAGAATGAGGGATGAGGAATTCCTCTCGGGTATGGAGATGGCTGTACTTGAGATGATTGGATGTGGTACCACATCTTTCTCTGATATGTACATGCGTCCCATGGTCACCCAGAAGGTGATAGGGGAGAGCGGAATCAAGGCTGACCTTACACGTGTTGTCATGGGTGGCAGTGATGATACCGACTATCTTTCGTTTCCGAACCGTGTGGAATCTCTTGCCTTTTATGATGAATTCAACGGGGCATATGACGGGAGACTCCATGTCGACTGGTCTGTCCATGGTGAATACACGATAAATGAAAGTATTGCACGTAAATGGGCTGAGGAGATACAGGAAAGAGGAGGGAGACTCCATATACACCTCTCTGAGACAAAGAGGGAGCATGAGGAGTGTATCCTTAAGTACGGCAAAACTCCTGCAAGGTGGTTCTGCGACCTGGGGTTTTTCAATATCCCGTGCTATGCAGCCCATTGTGTATGGGTCACCGATGATGATATCGCCATCATGAAGGAGAAGGGGGTAAGCCCCGTCCATAACCCTTCAAGCAACCTCAAGCTCGGAAGCGGTTTTGCTCCGGTGCCCAAGATGCTTGAAGCGGGACTGAATGTCGCTCTCGGGACTGACGGCAGCGCAAGCAACAATAACCTCAATATGTTTGAGGAAATGCATCTTGCCTCAATAATCCATAACGGACTCTTGCATGATCCGACCATCATGAAGCCGGAAGAGGTTATCAGGATGGCAACTGTGAACGGGGCAAAACTCCAGGGACGACCAGATACCGGTTCCCTCGAAGTCGGAAAGAAGGCCGATATCATAGCCATTGATCTCGATAAGCCACATCTTATCCCCGACTATGATACGCTTGCCCTTGTTGTCTATTCTGCCCAGGCGGATGATGTCACAATGACGATGGTTGACGGAAAGATCCTCTATGAGAACGGGGAGTATTATACCCTTGACAGGGAGAGGATATTCCATTCCTACCGTAAGTCATGTGAGTACCTTGGAAAGCTGTCAAAATAGAGGTTACTCGTACTTTGCTTTGACTTTAAGATGGTGCCAGCGGTGTACTGTCTTCGGCCTTTTACCTGTTATCTCCTGGAGTGCGTAAACATAGTGCTCCAGTGGAATTCCATAGTATTTGCAATTGGGTTCATACATATCCTTGTAGTCATCCCAGAGGTCATTGTCCAGGTCATCACATGCTTTGAGAAATCTTTCTTCAGATACAGTTCCGAGATAATACCCCTCAATAATTTCCCTCAGATAGTCACGTTTATCAAACTCATTTCCATGCTCTTCAAGATACTTTCTCAATGCATCAAAAACTCTTTTGTAATCAATCTTCATTTTTTTCTCCTCAGTCTGTATGTACATGTTATTGCCTGGAGAGAGGGACATGTTAGCCTGGAAGGCTATATTTAGTCTGCTGTGAAATCTGGTCCCTGTGAGGGTACGGACTGAAATTGTTGGGGTATGATATTTATGGACTTTTCTTTTGTTTTATGGCTGTGGATTCTCCCCGTATTCAAGAGTTTATGCTTTCCCGCATTCTCTTCTTCGTGTACCATTGTACAGGGAGCGAGTATGGGAAAATATACAAAGACTGAAAAGAAAGTAGTCGATGTGTTGAATGACCTGATCAATAAAGAGGGGTACGACTACATTTACGATAACGCGTGGGATGTGTATAACATCCTTCTTGAGAAGAAAATAGACAAAAAGATGGCCTCTCTTTTGCTTTATGCTCTTGTCTTGGGACTTGCCCGGGAGAATAGGTATGACATAAGAGGTGATGTCTGGAGAGTCCTTTCCCTCAACAAAGAGATGTCAGCATCAATATGCAATATCTTCTCGTCCCTTTATAACAACCCGTCCCCCTCTGATATTGAGATGAAGGCGTACCAGGGACTCGAGGAGTTCTGTTCAAAGGAATGGGAAATGTGTCCCTCCGCTGAGGGGACCTCAGAGGATAAATACGGTTTTTATACAGATTACGCTATCAGGTATTATTTGACTGTGAAGGTTGTTGACAGAGCGAGTGTTGAAAGAGGCATCAGGAGTAAGCTTAAAAAGAATCCGTTCATGCAGGCTGAGGATATTGTCTCTTATTATGAATCGAAGGCTTCTGCAGTTATTGCTCCTATGGTTCAGTGTTGTTGCTCAATCCCAGGTGAACGCCTCTTACTTTCTATGGAGGAATATATTAGTCGCAATTGTGTTCACGAAATGGACGATTATTTTGAATATCGCGGACTGAAAGTTTTATCTCGCGATTATGAGTACTATGAGTCAGATTTCTATTGAGGGGGTAAAAAGTGACGGCAGAAGAGATTATCAGGAGAAAGAACAGGAAATTTTCTGAAACGAAATATCTTAGCAGGGAAGTCTTCACACGGGACTGTACAGAGAGGAAGATTAGCTCTGCTAGGTACTTTGCGCCAATCCTGAAGGAAAAGTTCGGGGATAAGTATCCTGACCTTGACTGGGAGGAGGAGAGTGCAGGCCTGACCGTACTTTGTTCTTTCGGTCCGGACGAAATCAACAATGAGCTTAATCTCTTTCCTGCAATCGCAATATTCATCCTTGACAGCATTTATCATTCTCCTGATGGGGTAATGAAGATTAATGAACTTCAGTCTCTTCTTGATGAAGATGAGTTGGACTATGACTCTGTAGACGACAGCGTCTATGATTATTTTGTTGATAAATGCTGCCTTGAAATGACTGATCTGTTCTATCCTGCCACTTTGATTGACAATCTTTCGGAGCATATTGCATTTAGGAATAAAGACTATGTCACATATACCAAAAGCTGGAGCGGAGCCAAATATTCTTTTATTTGTGATTCCTACACAACTTCTCTTGTAAAAGATACAAAAGGGAAGGAATCAAAGACAAGAAAGATATTTGACCAAATTATGGAGATGGTGAATCCGGAAGACAAAGAAGAGGCTATAGAGGAATATAAGAAGCTGTTTTTTCGCCTCATAGACTGTTATTTAGAGACAAGAAACAGTGTCAGAAAGACAGATAAAAAACTCTCCAATCAGCTGGAGTTCCTTGAGTTAAATCTGAAGGGGGAATTTGCAGCTACGATGGAGACGGGTAAAGGTGATTTTAAGACTAAGAATGACCTGATGGAGAGAATTGATGATGTCAGATGGAAAAAAGAAAAGAACGATTTAATTAAAGTCTCTCTTGAGGACAATTATGCCCTCGGATTGTATGCTGTTGATGAGTTCATTGACAGGCATACACGCCCATTTGGAACTGTTCCTCCGTTTGATCCCTATAAGGTGATTGCGGGATTCTTCTTTCTTATGGAGAGTGGCGATGATTATGCATGGCTTCTTAATGCCTCCATGGCGCCTCTCGGATATGCTTCCTATCTTCTTCCCTGGTCAGATATTACAGTTGGTGAGGACTGTGAATATGGCCAGATTAGAAATGATATAAACATACACTATTGGGATAATGATGAAATCTACTCTCCCGTTATTGATGTAGAGGAAATGGGGCTTAGTGGAACATTTCCGAAAAAACTCAGTATTGCTAAGCTCCTCTATCTTTATACGGATGCAATCCCACCTCGATTCAATGTTGCTCTTCCTAAAGCTGACATACTAAAAAAGATTCTTGGGGACGAGCTCTATAGAAAGACAGAGAATTCATTCTTTCTATTGTACTTAGCAGAAAACAGGGTGAATAGAACTTATTCCTCAGTGTGGCTGAAAGAATCAGAAAAATTGAAGAACCTAGCTTCTGAACTCTCTGAAGCAAAGAGTAAGCTCTTTGACAGCGAAAGTGAAAAGAAAGAGCTTGAAAAGAAGAAGGTAGATCCTGACATAGCACTCAGAAATGAGATTGAAATACTCACGAATAAACTTAAGAGTGCTGATTTGAATCTTAAGAAGCTTACAACAGAACTTGAGAAGTCAAAGCGGGAGACAGCTGCACTTAGGAAGGAATACCGGAATGAGAAGGAGGAACTCTACAGCCTGAGAGAACTCATCTTCTCCCGCGACGGGGACGGGGAAGTTACTGATGAGCCTGTTGATAGTACAATATATCCGAAAAAGACGGAGTCAGACATTGTTGTTGTCGGCGGTCTTCCTGACTGGCTCAAGGCAATGAAGACGCTCCTTCCGGATGTGAAGTTCTTCGGTGACAGGGTACCTGCAAAGGAAGCATTGAAGCATACGGATGTGCTCTGGTTCCAGACATATGCAGGGCTTTCACATAAGACTTTCTATAAGACAATAGATGATGCAAAGAACCTCGGTGTCCCTGTCAGATATTGCCCGACAAGCGGTGTCTCCAAATCTGCAGAAGCGATAGTTCTGTATGAAGAGAAGGTTAAATCTTAATGTGATAATCCTATATAGGAATAAAATATTATGAAGTATGTTAAACAGTTTATGCTTATAACGCTTGTCTCCTTTCTGGGCGAAATATTGAGGTATTATATCCCGCTTCCTATTCCGGGTAGCATTTATGGCCTTCTGATTATGCTTCTTCTGCTTTTCTCGGGGGTAGTGAGACTGGAAAGTGTGAAGGGGGCTTCCTCGTTCCTACTAGAGATTATGCCACTCATGTTTATCCCGCCTGCTGTCGGGATTATCGCCTCATGGGGGGAAGCAAAGAGTATGCTAATTCCTCTTTTTGTGATTTCACTTCTAACGACTCTTCTTGTCTTCTTTGTCAGCGGAAAAGTTACGGATGTACTTCTCGGGGGAAAAGATGATGAATGAACTCCTTCTCTCTTCTTCCTTTTTCGGGGTTGTGATTTCCCTCCTCTCTTATTTTGCGGGAGTTGCCCTTAAAAGGAAATTCAGGCTCTCCATTTTCAATCCTCTCCTTATTTCCATTCTTCTTGTCATCGCATTTCTCCTTCTCTTCAGGATAGACTATACGGTCTACTATGAGAGCTCAAAGGTCTTGAACTGGCTTCTGACACCTGCAACCGTGTCACTTGCAATTCCTCTCTATGAGGAGATAAAGACTCTCAGAAAGCATCCTGTGGCAATCACTCTCGGAATCCTCTCCGGGGTTGTCACATCCCTTTTGAGTGTCTTCCTTCTTTCTCTTCTCTTCGGTCTTGACCACAGTGAGTATGTGACACTTCTTCCGAAGTCAATTACCACGGCTATAGGGATGCCTCTCTCTGAGGAGTATGGAGGATACGCTTCCCTAACTGTTATTTCAATCATAATTACCGGAGTCTTCGGTAATGTGATTGCAGCTTCATGCGTTAAGATCTTCAGGATAAAGACGAAGATAGCACGTGGAGTTGCCATAGGGACATCCTCCCATGCCATCGGGACGACTAAGGCAATGGAGATGGGTAGGCTTGAAGGCGCTGTCAGCAGCCTCTCTCTTGTTGTTGCCGCTTTGATAACCCTTATTGGAATGAGCATTTTCAGCTCCTTCATTTGAGATTTGTCCCCATTTCTTGCATTATACGGAACCTGTCCCGATTTACTTGATTTCTGACGTATCTTTCTGTATTTTTCCCCTTTACCCGTTTGGGGGATATGCTACATTATCTACAAAAACAACCGGACAAAGATGAATCTGATAAAGGAGGAGAAGCAATATGAATAATGATGAACCGCAGCCGGATTATATTCCTTTCCTCTTTATGAGAGTAGTCAAATAAATTCAAAGAGCAAGCAATTTTCTTAAGGTATTAGCCCGGGTGCATTATGCATCAGGTTGATTTGTAATTTTAAGTAGAGGAGGTATTTATGCATGACCTTGCTATAGTAACAACTATATCGTCCATAGAACCAATTGAGGGAAAGGACAGGATAGTGAAGGCGACAGTTGAGAATTACAACTGTATCATCACGAAGGAATACAATGTCGGGGACAGAGTGGTGTATGTCTTCTACGATTCCATTCTTCCCGACGACAATCCTGACTTTGAATTCCTCAGGACAAGGTGCTGGAGCCGTAAGTACCACGGATACAGAATCAGGCCTATGAAAATGGGAGGAATCATAAGTGAGGGCCTTGTCCTTCCTCTTTCCGTTCTCCCCGGCGGGAAGGAGTACAACCTGGGTGATATCGTGACGGAAGAACTGAGGATCAGGCCCTATATTCCTCCTGAGGATTTCGGTCCGGGTAAGAAGATTGGTCCCTATCCTGTCAGAGTGCCGAAGTCCGATGAGGAGAATATTGAAAGGGTGTGGGAGAACTATCCCATCTGGAAGGACGCTGAGTTCTACGTCACGGAGAAGGTGGAAGGCGCAGCAGGAACGTGGATTTACAAGACGGAAGACGATTCCTTCCACGTTTTCTCTCATAATTGGGAGGTTGATGAGGGGGTATGGCTTGATGCGGCAGTCAATAATTCCCTTGGGGATAAGATGAAGGGTTACTGTCTTTCCCACGGCAGGGGAAATCTTGTTCTCCAGGGAGAGGTGATCGCTCCCGGGCTGCAGAAGAACATATATCATGTGTCCAGACCGGATATATACATATATGGGATGATGAGTCTGGACGGGGAGAGGTATTCATATAAGGAGATGAAGGAGGCCTGTGAAGAGATGTGTGTGAAGATGGTTCCGGTTATAAGGGAGAGCGCATATATGCCGTCGACGCTTGATGAACTTTTAATGGAGAGCGTGGGAAAGAGTGTGATTGATCCTCTGTCTCCAAGGGAAGGGCTTGTGTGGAGATCGACTCAAAAGGGTAGTGATATTCACTTCAAGGTCAAGAGCAGGCCCTACAAGGTGTGGTTTGAAGAGCATTAGATTGAGGAGGGAGACCTCCTCAAATATTATGCCCATATCGGAGAATATCTCATATAACGAGGTGCAGTTTCACTGTCCACGGGCTTAATCATATTCTGCTTTACTGCTTCCCTGATTATTCGTGATATGCTCCCACTCGAAGAGGCCGGTAATCCGAAACGGTTACGCAAGCTGGAGTTTGTGAGATAATCTCCCTGTACTTTTTTAATACATGCATGCAGATAACATGACCAGAGTTTCTCCTGGAGTGTCAGTGAAGAGAAAGGAATTCTTGAAAACAATGTCACCATTGTTCCTTCTTCTTATGTTTTTATTCCTAATCGCGAACAAAGTCAAATAAATTAACAGTTAAATACATATGTATATCTGAATATAAGAATGTAATTTATTTCTTTTGTAATAATGAAATGCTTAGATTGTGTCTTTTTGATAAGGATGCTCGTGTGGCAAGTTACAGGCAAGTTAGATTGTGTCTGGATTCTTATTATTCTTATCCGGTAAGATAGGGGTGTAATCAAACTATCTGGAGACGTTATGAAAAAGGTTATTCTTATTCCCGATTCCTTCAAGGGGACAATGAGTTCGTCTGAAATCTGTGCAATTATGAAAAAGGCAGTTCTTGAGCATTATCCTGAGTGCGAGGTTGTCTCCATTCCCGTTGCTGACGGAGGCGAGGGCTCCGTTGATGCCTTTCTGGAGGCTCTTGGAGGAGAGAAGATATATAAGGAAGTGACAGGCCCCTACTTTGGAGAAAAGGTTATGGGATACTACGGCCTTCTGAGCGGAAAGACTGCCGTAATCGAAATGGCTGCAGCTGCGGCACTTCCTATGGTGGGGGACCGTAAGGATCCGTCAAAGACAACAACTTACGGCGTCGGGGAGCTTATCCTTGATGCTTTAACACATGGAGCGGAGAAGATAATCCTGGGGCTCGGCGGAAGTGCCACAAATGATGCAGCATGTGGCCTGGCCTCTGCTCTCGGTGTCGGGTTCTACAACAGGGAAGGGGAGAAGTTCATCCCTGTCGGGGGAACTCTTGATGAGGTGGAGAGGATAGATCTCGCGGGGACTGATCCTGCTATCAGAAGGGTCCCCGTTACTGTCATGTGTGATATTGACAACCCGTTCTGCGGCCCGGAAGGGGCGGCGTATGTATATGGTCCGCAGAAGGGTGCTGACAGTAAGATGGTGAAGGACCTTGATGAGAAGATGAGAAAGTTCTCCTCTGTCATAAAAAGGGATTGCAAAGTTGATATTAACTCTCTTCCAGGAGCAGGTGCCGCAGGGGGCATGGGAGGCGGTATGGCAGCATTCTTTAATTCTACATTGGAGATGGGAATTGAGACTGTTCTCAAGACTGTCGGATTTTCCTCCCTTCTTGACGGAGCCGATTTTGTCTACACGGGAGAGGGAAGAATAGACGGACAGTCGCTCAGGGGAAAGGTTGTGATAGGAGTTGCGAGGGAGGCGAGAAAGAAGGGCGTGAAGACTATCGCCTTTGTTGGTGATATCGCAGACGATATCAGCGGAGTCTACAATGAGGGAGTGAGTGCAGTCTTCTCAATCAACAGGGTGGCTCTGCCGTATAAGGAACAGAGACCGAGGGCGAAGAGTGACCTCTATCTCACACTCGATAACCTCTTGAGGTTCCAGAAGGATATTGAAAGAAGAGAATGAAATGAGAGACTGCCGGGTTTTTTCCCGGCAGTCATGAAGGAGTAAAATATGAATCCATCCTTTATCTACAATTTCACCAGTTTTTCTCTTCGTCTCTTCCCTGTTTCTCCTTTCTAAGCTTCACCATCTTCGCGAACCACTCCACCATTTCCGGGTCTGTATGGGAGAAAAAAGATGAAGTTGCTGTATCGAGGTCAGATATCCTCATCATGTCCTCATCTGTAAGGGAAAAATCAAAGACGCTGAGATTCTCCGCCATCCTTTCCTTATGGACTGACTTCGGAATTACCACAATACCTCTCTGGATGTGCCACCTGAGAATCACCTGGGCAGTTGTTTTCCCGTATCTGTCTCCGATTGCCTTCAAAACGGGATTTTCGAAGAGCCCTTTTCTTCCCTCTCCGAACGGAGCCCATGCCTCAAGCTGTATGTTGTACTTCTCTGCCCATTTGATAAGTTCCTTCTGCTGGTTCAACGGGTGGATTTCCATCTGGTTCACCATCGGGGGGATCTCGGTGAATGAGGCGAATTCAACCATTCTGTCTGCATAGTGGTTCGAAATGCCGATTGCTCTCACTCTTCCTTCCCTGTAAAGGTCTTCCAACGCCCTCCAGGCACCATATGTGTCTCCGAAAGGCTGGTGCAACAGCATGAGGTCTATGTAGTCGGTTCCGAGTTTCCTCATTGACTCAAGAACAGATTTCCGGCATTTCTCATAAGAGTAGTTTTCTATCCATACTTTGCTTGTGAGGAAGATGTCATCACGGTTCACCCCTGATTTCCTGATTGCCGAGCCGACTTCCTCCTCATTGAAATAGCTCTGTGCCGTGTCTATCATCCTATACCCGGCATCGAGTGCGTCAAGGACACATCTCTCACATTCCTCTTTTGTCACCTGATACACACCATATCCTATCTGTGGCATTCTGACCCCGTTATTGAGTTTTACATATTCCATTTTTCTTTCTCCTTACAGATTAAGTCCGTCTACCCACGACAGTACATTCTGCTCCTGGGTGCTGCTGCTGAAGCGCATTCCAGTAATCCAGGTTCCACTTCCTGCCATCTCCTGAAGAAGAGAGGCACTGTTTCCGAGTCCTGATGAGGCTGAAGTACAGAAGGGAATGACAGTCTTACCAGTAAAGTCATTGTCTTTCAGAAAGTTATTCACTGGCCATGCTGCTATTCCCCACCAAATGGGGTACCCGATGAATATTGTGTCGTATTCATCCCAGTCTTCAGGTGTGGTCCTGACAAGGGCAATATCTCTCAGGCTCTCGTCATTATGCTCTGCATTCACACGGCTTGATGAGTCGGTCCACCTGAGATCTGCTGACGAGTAACTCTTAACCGGCTCAAGTTTGAAGAGTTCCCCACCTGTTGTTGAGGCAATATACTCTGCAACCCTCTCTGTGCTGCCTGTTGCCGAATAATAAGCTACGAGAATCTTTTTCCCGCTCTGTTCTTCCTCTTTTTTTTCTTCTTCTTTTTCTTCTTTTTCGTCCATTTGTTCCTCCAAATCTGCTGTTTCCCTTGTGCCGGCACATGCTGCTATGGAAAGCAGGATTAGTGTAGCGAGGACAATAATTCCGATTCTTTTCATTGTTTTCTCCTTAATTCCGTTTTAATGATTAGATAGAAATGAGTGTATTGGCCGGTAGTTACTACCGAACAATAGTCCTTTTTGAACTAATTTGGGAGATTATTTGTGTATTCCATGAAGGAAGCCTGTGAGGAGACAGGTATGAGATATGAGAATTTGAGGGGCTTGTTCCTGATGCGAAGAGGAACAGCAGTAATTGCCATGTGTTCAGTGAAAATGAGATAAAGTGGATTGAAATCGTGCAGGGATGACAATCAATGAGATGAAACAATACCTTGACCTCTGCCTCAGAGTTGAAAGGAAGAAAGAGAGACTAATGGCATCCATGAAGGAATCAGGAGTGCATTGACTTCATCGACTGGAAGGAAAGTTTTGCTCTCCGGTAAGACAAAGTACTTCAGCTATCTTCTTCCCGGAGAGGTGTTACAGAAGGCATGGGATCTTCACTTATTCACTGGAGATGGGGATTCTTCAATTATGCCATATAAGGAAGAGTGATCCCTATCTTACACTCGATAACCTCTTGAGGTTCCAGAAGAGGTTGAGAAACAGGTGTTAGCATTTCAGTACATATCATCTCAGCGAGATGGATTTGAAGTTTGTTTTTCCGTATTGAACATTATCTTTCTGACAATGTCTGACAATGTTAGTTTCTGCTAACATTGTTATTATGCTTCATGTTTCTAATTTAATATATTATATGTAAATATATGGGAATTTATGACTATATGTCTGTTTTGTTGATAATGTTAGGACAATGTTGGACAATGTCTTGACAATGTTAGACAATGTCAAATAACATTGTCGTGGAGGAAGATATGAAAATCACTCAAATATTCCCAGATGTGATAGGTGAAGACTTGAATTATGAATTCAAGGCAACGTTGAATGAAGAAAACCCCATTAAGTGGGCAAAGACCATTGTTGCTTATGCAAATTCGACAGGTGGAACTATTTTTGTGGGAGTATCGGATGACGGGGAGGCTTTTGGACTCGATATTGCCTCTATTGATAAAATGAAGAATATGGTTGCTCTGGAGAATGAGAGGCATATTATCCCTAAGGCAAAGATTTCATATCTTTTGAGAAATGTTGATGACAAGATGGGCTCGTTTGTACTAGGAATAAAGGTTTCGCCATCAGAGTCCCTGGTCAGGTATAGAAGCGGAGATTATAACAATGAGGTATTTATCAGGCAGGATGGCAGCACGACAGCGGCAAGCCCTGAGGATATTATTGCACTCTCAAAGAGGAAATTCGGAATTGACAATGAGAAGTCAGACGTTCCATATAATGAACGTAACTGGTCTCTTTATCTTGATTTATGCAGAAATTACAGGAAGGATAATTCTGTCCCGCAGATGAAGGAACTTCAGAGCATGGAAGTTGTAACTCCTGACGGATATGCAAAATCGGGATTCCTGATGTTTGAGGATAATTATGAAGGTGATGATTCCCTGATTTGTTGTCGTCTGTGGCAGGGGAAAAATAAACTTGGAACTGTTTTGGACAAAGACAGATTTAAGGGACCTCTTTCAGAAGTATTCTATAATGCGATGGCGTTCATTGAGCGTAATACAAAGAAAGGGTGGAGAAAAACTCCTGAAGGTGGGAGGGAAGAGATCAGGTCATATCCTCTTGATGCAATCAGGGAAGGGCTTGTGAATGCAATCGCTCACCGGGATTATTCTATTTACGGCACCCAGATTGACGTTGATATATACCTTGATAGACTTGAGATAATGTCTCCCGGTTCCTGGCTTCTACCTCTTCCTTATGAGGAATATGCTTCGGATTCAATTCCTTCTGTCAGACGCAATTCAATCATTGCCGCAGCTCTTGATGTGGCGTCCTTGATGGAAAGAAGTGGAACGGGGATACAGACAATCATGAACAGCTATCTAGGAGAGTCTCCTGAGAGGCAGCCATGTCTGATGATTTACCCCGGCTTCATAAACTTGCGTCTTTTCGACAGACTTTACCAGCCGGACGATGACAATGGTTTTCATCTCCTTAACGATACTGAGAAGGTTCTTGTTCTTCTTGAAGACGGTCCGAAATTTGCAAGGGATCTCCAGCGTGTAACACGCTATTCAACCCGCTCAAAATTTCTCAAGGAGGTAATTGATCCGCTTCTTGAGAATGGGACTATAGTGAGGGAAGGCAATATCAAATCCCCGCAGTCGGTCTTCAAACTCAAGAAGTGAGACTTACGCCATATTCGATATGTCCAGCAGCTCCATGAGGTCTTCCTTCGTGAGGGT
>CAVIAZ010000041.1:0-14292 GCA_963640795.1 bacterium
TACTTTCTCCAGTCCGATAGAAATCCAAAATGGGATGAAGAAGTAAGCGATGCACTGGAAACAGAAGTAGATGAAAATGCTGTCAAATATTTCTGTGGTCTTGCAATTAAAGCGGGAAGACTTCCTGCAGGAGAGTATACTTCCGAGATGATTCTGAAGCGGTTCGGTCTTGTCAAAGACGGACACTTGACGAATGCCGGTAACGTGCTTTTTGGAAGCAGGCATCCGGTTATTCTAAAGGCTGCTGTTTTTGCAACAGATGTGAAACTGACTTTTCTCGATATACAGCTATATGACGATAATATCTACAACCTTCTCCGAATAGCTGAAACATATGTGATGCGGAACATCAGATGGCGGGGAGATATCATAGGGTTCAAACGTGTCGAAACACCTGAAATTCCGATTGATGCGGTCAGAGAGACTATTGCCAACAGTTTTGTTCATGCTGTTTACAGAAGTAACATGCAACATGAAATCTGTATTTTTCCTGGCAAGGTTACTTTTTTCAGTCCTGGATCATACGCCAGCGATAAAACTCCTGAAGAGTACATCAGGGATGAATGTCCGTCTGAACTCAGAAATCCGACAATAGCCAGGATGCTCTTTTTGAGTGGAACAATTGAGGAATTCGGCAGTGGATTCAGACGGATAAACAGTATATGTGAAGATTCGGGTGTCAAGTATTCATATGAGATGAGTGCTGGCGGGTTCAAAATGATTTTCTACAGAAAGGAAATCGAATATGCAGTACCGAATGCCGGCATTGTTCAGAATGCAAATAAGGAAGATTCTACCTTGTCCGAGACGGAAAAAGCAGTGTATGCGTTGCTTATGAAAAATCCTTCTCACACTATGGAAGAACTTGCTACATTGACACATAAATCTCCCAGCACAGTTAAAAGGACATTGAGTACATTGAAAGATAAAGGACTTATCGAACGTATTGGAAGTGACCGCCTGGGTTATTGGGAGGTCCATTGATAATCAAGGGGCATGCTCTTCACATGCCCCAATCTGTTACAGTCCCCACATGTAGCTTATGCACGGGAGGATGAAGAACATGACTGCCGTGGCTGTAGTGAGAGCGTAGAAGAGCACACGTACCTTGATTGCATTGTATGCAATGAGGACACTGTCCTTCTTCATTCTTGCCCTCTTTGATGCTATTGCCTGATAAGTCATAATCATTATCACGGCAAGCGTGAAGATGTTTATCATCGTAGTCAGCGAGAAGATTCCCGCATCACTTACCATCGAGAGACCGACCAGCATTGATGATATTACTCCGAAGAGTCCAGTTCCAAGCATTCCTATGCTGTCTTCACCGGCTTCGTATGTCTGGTTGTAGAAAGCGATGATTACCCATATTACAACACTGAAGAGGTTGATGAATGCCTTCAGGAATAATGAAATCCCCTGTCTGTTTGCCCTGACAGTAATCTCAAGCTGGGTCTTGATGGTGGAATCATACGGGATGGCAGGATCGTTGTTTGTGCTGAGAGAGTAGTTGATTCTCTGGATGAAGTTCTTTATTCCGTCACTCTCCTTCATCAGCCTGTAGCCGCCGGCTACAGAGAAGTAGGGTGAGAATCCGCTGAGACGCCCAAGCGAATTGGAATCCCTGTCGGGGACATATCTTATGTAGTTGGCATCCATTGTCGGAGTTATGTACATCTTGAACTGTATGCTGTCGAGAGGGTAGCGGGAGGAGTCGAATGACTTTTCAAAGAGCCCTGTGAACTTGACCTTCTGGTAACAGAGGGTCCTGAGGACGCCGTCCTCATCATAGTACTGTATTTCCTCAAGTTCCTTTATCGTCCCGTAGCTGTCTGCAACAAACGTGCCGTTTCCTATGTCGAACATTGTGTTCTTGTCAGTAAGCACGTTGGATGCAGTCTCTCCGGGGTAGTATTCACTGTCATGCTTCTCAACCCAGCTTTCGAAGTATGAATTGTGTTCGTCAAGCCAGGAAGAGAAGACGATGTCGCCCGGCTGGGGGTAATCAGGGTTGTCGAGATAGTAGTCGTCGATAATCTGGTCGGCAAGTACGGTTCGGGCATAGTGCCTGAACATGGATCTGAATTCATCCTTATCGAACTTGAAGTAGACCTGCATCCTTGCTTCATAGCTTGAGGACGAGGAGTCTATATTCTTTATCTTCTCAAGAACTGTCCCAACCTTCACTGTAGCGTAATATGCGTCTTCCTTATTCTTTTTATCAGTCTCCTCAAGAATGGAATGGTATTCACACTGCTCTGCATCATATTGGTCATAGATCTCACTCTCGTCACTTCCTGTTCTGTAGGAACTGATCTTCTCGATTTTCTCTCCTGTCACAGTTGCGATGCAATAAACCATGTAGACGACAAGAGGTATGATAATAAGGAATGTCGATATGACAAGTGACTTTCTCTTTCTCTCGGAGAGGAGTGACCAGTTATATGAGAAGAAGAGTTTGCTTCCTTTCTCCTTCTTCTCCTTTGACTTTCTTAGTTCCTCTTTCAATACAGGTACTTGAGGAAGTTCTTTCCCGTCATCTGTAATGTCCTCTGGGGTGAGTGTGAAGTAGAGTGCAATGAGACTGATAAGCCTCATTGAGGGATCTTCTTCTCCTTTGATGATTCTCTCAAGCTTCTCCTTTTTTATGGAGAGTAGTCTTGAGAGCTCTGTGCTGTGTTTTTCAATAAGGAAGAGTTCGAGTGCGGCAATCTTCCTTCTTGCCTTTTCAGAAAGCTTGATTTTCATTCTTCAACCTCTATCTGCCGGATTATAACCAACTGCACACAGAAAGTGAAGAATCGGATAGGA
Organism: bacterium; assembly: GCA_963640795.1. GTDB lineage: Bacteria > Spirochaetota > Spirochaetia > Sphaerochaetales > Sphaerochaetaceae > Ornithospirochaeta. The sequence goes on from CAVIAZ010000041.1 coordinate 2,812, forward strand.
GTGGGGATAGCATAAGGGTTTTTCTGTAACATAGTTTCAGTAATTTCTGCTTTGGGTAGGAATTAAGATATAGAAAAAGTATTACTATTTATAGTTACGCTCTATGGACTATCTTTTAAATATTGTTAAGAATAAGGAAGAGGTAGATTATGTATACAAGAGAAGACTGTCTGGAGTTTATCAGGGATGAGGATGTGAAGTTTGTCCTCCTCTCGTTCATCGATATTAACGGGAAGATGCGTACCACCACCATAATGCCATCAGAGATGGAGAGGGCTATTGACTACGGCATAGCCATAGACGGCTCTGCCATAGATGGTTTCTCCCTTGACGGGGTACATTCTGACCTCTTTCTTCATCCCGATCTCAATACATTGACGCTGCTGCCCTGGAGACCTGACCAGGGTAAGGCTGTGAAATTCTTCTCCTCTGTCACATTCCCTGACGGGGAAAGTGTGGAGACTGACTCGAGGAAGATTCTTCTTGACGCCACAAGGAAAGCTAAGGAGAAGGGACTCGATTTCTACTTCGGAACGGAATATGAATTCTATCTCTTCCCGCTTCTTGAGAACGGGGAAGTATCATCAGTCCCGCTCGACAGGGCATCCTACATGGAATCCAGTCCCCTTGACAGGGGAGAGGCTATAAGGCGTGAGATTTGTCTCATGCTTGAAGACCTCTCTCTCAGGCCAGAGGCAAGCCACCATGAGGAAGGTCCGGGACAGAATGAGATAGACTTCTCGTATTCTACAGCCCTGGAGGCTGCTGACAACTCGGAGACATTCCTCCAGGTTGTGAGAACGGTGAGCATGAGAAACGGTCTCTATGCTGATTTCTCTCCTAAGCCCATTGAGAATGCTCCGGGTAACGGACTCCATATAAACATATCGGTACAGGGAGGAGGTGAAGATGCCCTCAGGCACCTCATTGCTGGAATCATGAAATATACAAGAGAGATGACACTCTTCTTCAACTCCACTTCCTCCTCTTATAAGAGACTTGGAAGGTGCAAGGCTCCGAAGTACATCTCATATTCATACGGAAACCGCTCCCAGCTCATAAGAATCCCTCATGCGAAGGGACCTTATGTGAGGGCAGAACTCAGGAGCCCGGACGGGGAGTGCAATATATACCTGGCCTTTGCTCTTCTTATCTATGCTGCAATGGAAGGGATAGAGAACTCTCTTGAGCCACCAGCTCAGCTCGATATGAACCTCTACGATGCCGATGATTCGGTCGATATGTCACTCCGTCTCCCGTCAACACTTGAAGAAGCGAAGAAGGAAGCCGGAAAGAGTGAATTCCTCAGGCGTGTTCTTCCCGGGGAAGTCTTGGAGTACTACCTGGATAAAGAATGATTAACGAGACCATTTACTCGGTTCTGATAGTCTCTTCATCCACGTCATTCACTCCATATATTCCGACGCTCTTTCCCGGTAACAGGTTCTACCCCGTGAAGACAGTTGAGAGTGCACTTGCCGCAAGGAGAAACCAGCTCTTCAGAACGTATGACATAATCATAATAAACAGTCCACTCTCCGATGAGAGCGGGGTAGCCTTTGCGCTCGACTGCAGCAAGATACAGCATTCCTGTGTTCTCTTTCTTTCTCCTCCCGGGATATATAGCGAAGTGAGTGCTAAGTTTGCCGGAAGCGGGATATATGTCATGAAGAAGCCGTTCTCCCTGCCTAACCTTGAGAATGCGATATCGTGGTTGATGAGTTCATCAGACAAGATACGCCGTCTTGAAGAAGAGAAGGTTAAGGTCGAGGAGAAGATGGAGGAGATAAAGATTGTCAACAGGGCAAAGTGGATCCTTATCAAGGACCTTGAGATGACAGAGGAGGAGGCCCAGCGCTTTATCACAAAGGAAGCTATGGACAAGTGCATCACAAAGAAGGAAGAGGCGGGGATTATAATCAGCACATACAGACCACTTTGAAAAGGCGGGAATAAGCAGTTGTATAACGCATTAACCTCAGTCTCTCAGACATCCGATTGGAATAACGTAAACTCCATCTGGTCGCAGATAGCCGTATTCAGTTCCGGTTACCACCATCTTCAAATCAGGGAGTCTTAGCTTATTTTTGTTATTTTCATTATGCTCTTTAATAAGTCTTTCTATCTTCAGAAGATGTTTTACTCCTTCATCAATTTGGGATGAACCCAGTCTGAATTCAAGTAGTGCATATCTGCCATCTTGCAGGTGGAGAACACCGTCTGCTTCGAGTCCGTAGCGGTCATGAAAATACGACATCTCTCCTCTCATTGCAGATGAATAAATTCTCAAATCTCTAATACAAAGGCATTCGAATATAAAACCGAAAGTCTTAAGATCAGTGTAAAAGAAATCAGGGGCATATCCAAGCGCAGCAATGGCAATGGATGGATCTACAAATTCTCTTTTCATGCTTCTCCGTATTGCTGTTTTGTTTCTTATTGGAGGGCACCAGGCTTCAAGATCCTCAATAATAAATAAATCTTCAAGTACACCAAGGTAATCAGCGAGAGTAGTATCACTTATGGGGGACTTTGATTCTACATCTGACAGTATTGAAGTATTTGTTGCCAGAGTTGAAATATTCCTTGCATAGGAGTGGAGAATTCTTTTCATTCTTCTCTTATCTCTTTTAACATCATCAACTTTGAACATATCTACATCATATATCTGTGTGAAGTAGTCTTTTGGTATCTTAAGCTGAGCTTCTCTATCTTTAAGAAGTATACTTGACGGCCAGCCACCCCTGCATGCAGCGAAGATCAGATTTTCAATTGTAAGGTCTGATGAACAGCCGTTTTCAAGTTTTTCTTCTCCGCTGAATAGCTTCGAAAGAGATACTGTTCCATTTGATTCATTTGATTCAAACAGACTCATGGGATACATCTTCAGTTTTGAAATACGACCAGTTCCTGAGTGATGTGTATTAACTTTCTTCGAAGTAGAACCGGTGAGAATAAAATGTCCTTTAGATGGATTGTCATCGCAGTAAACACGGATTGAATCCCATAAGCTAGGGGCATCCTGCCACTCGTCTATAAGCCTTGGCTGTTCACCATTGAGAAGCGACATCGGGTTTAATTCCGCTGTCAGTTTAAGACTGTCCTTTTGTGTATTCTGTTGTAGCTTTAAGGAACTTTTTGAAAATTGTTCTGCGGTTGTCGTCTTGCCGCACCATTTGGCCCCAACAATATTAATTGCCCCAAATGCTCTAAGTTTTAATTCAATTTGTCTGTCTACGATTCGCTTCAAATACATGGTTTTATGTCTCAATTATATTTTATTATATTAAATAAAGTAAGTCAATTTTACTTGGAAACTTTGTGGAATTTCACTTGGCAACTTTGTGGCATTTTGTTAAAGACTTTTGCGGTGTTTTGTTAAAGACTTTTGCGGTATAGTCACAGGAATTGAGCCATATATACCGGAAGGCACTCCACATCGCCATCCTTTCTCATGTCTTTTGTGTAGAGGAGGATCTTTCTCTTTATCCGGGAGGAGAACTTGAGGGAGAATGCATCAAGGGAGGGATGGGTCTTGTATGTCGAGCTCTTTACTTCTATGGGACATATCTTGTTCTTGTCTGCAATCAGGAAGTCTATCTCATAGTTGTGGTTTGTCTTTTCGTTGAGAAATGTGTGGTAATAAAGCTGGTGTCCGTTTGTGGCAAGAGTCTGGGCCACTATATTTTCGAAGATATATCCAAGATTAGCCGGGAGTTTGTCACTGAGGAGCTTTGAGTAGATTTCATTATCTGTAAAATTCCTGTCCTTGAATGCAAGTGTGACGAAAAGGCCTGTGTCTGCAGTGAAAAGCTTAAACTTTTCCAGATTTATGTGCTGGGCCATCCCGGCTCCGGGATCACTTGCTGCATAAGACACGAGGACGGCACCCGAGTCCCTGAGCTCTGCTATCTCCTCCAGGATATCACCTGCACGGGAGGAGGGGAGAACGCTAGTTACCTGGTAGCGTGAGGCATTTCCCATAAGCTGGGAAGGAATGGCATCAAAGAGGGAAGAGAGCCTTCCTGTCGGGTCAATCTTCCTGAAATCATCCTCGTAGAGTGATATGATTTCTCTCTTTACGGAGTCGACTTTGCTCAAATCATTCGTTTCAATGTAAGTTTCAACTGCCTGTGGCATTCCACCTACAAGCATATATAGTCTGTAATCACGCATCAGCTTTCTTGTGACTGCATCGCCTAAAGCTCTTTTCTCTTCATATGCTTTCTTGAGGAGAGGAACTGTTACTTCATCTGAGAGTGCCCACCTGAACTCTTCCCAGTCCATCGGATACATCCTGATTTTCTTCTCTTCGCTTGGAATCAGGATGTCCTTAACATTCTTTCTTATCGAGATGAGGGAACCTGTCTCTATGTAGTCATAGCGACCGTCTTTGACAAGTGCCTTTATGGCACCTCTGGCCTTCGGACAGAGCTGTACCTCATCAAACACTATGCATGATGAGCGGCGCTCGAGACTTGTTTTGTACGTAAGCTGAAGCTGGAGGAAAATGTAGTCAAGGTCACTGAGATCCTCAAAGAGTGCCTTCGTGGCTTTGGATGCCCTGTAGAAGTCAATGATGATATAGCTCTTGTATTCTTTTTTTACGAACTCCTCAACTATGGTAGATTTTCCGACTCTCCTTGCGCCTTCAACAAGAAGGGCGGTCTTGCCATTTGAATTTTCTTTCCACATAAGGAGTTGGTTATATATCTTACGCTTGAATATCATATCAGTTACCTCAAATTCGTTAATTTTAAAATAGGCTTTTACTGCAGATTCGTCAATTTTATTTTGCTGTTTTACTGCAAATTCGTTAATTTTGAATACTTTCTTGAAAGCGGGTCCTCACAATTGACTAGAGAGTCTTGTTTTGGGTAATATTTCCATACCTCTTTATCCGAAGTTTTCGGATCGCAATTTTAGTCCACAAGGAGGAATTCATGATTTCTAATTATGAGTTCACAGTTATCTTCGATGCTAACGAAGATAAGACAAAGGCAGGGCTCGAGCTCGTTGAGTCCAACTTCGCCAAAGCAGGCGTTGAAGTCACAAAGAAAGAAGATATGGGAGTGAAGACACTCGCTTATCTCATCAACAAGCAGGAAAAAGGTCATTATTTCTATTACGAAATCAAGGCAGAGGGTGCTGCTATCAAAGGCATCAGCAGAGCTCTTGAGCTTTCTTACGACGTTTTGAAGTATTTGTTTATCAATCCTGAAAAGATCTGAGGGTAATTATGGCAGATATCAACTGTGTCACATTGACTGGCAGGCTTACAAGAGATGCTGAACTGAAGTATTCACAGAATGGAAATGCAATTGTTAATTTCACATTGGCTGTCGGGAGCAGAAAGAGGAACCCGGACGGCACATGGGGTGACGAGGCATCATTCTTCGACTGTGTCTATTTCGGTAAAGGTGCTGAGGCCACCAATTCCTACCTTACAAAAGGCCGTATGATTGCCATCTCCGGCGAATTGAGGCAGAACAAGTTTGTGGGGAATGACGGCCAGACAAGAAGCAAAGTTGAGATTGTTGTCGGAGCATTGACGCTTACCAGCGGACAGGGCAGAGGCAGTGATACCTCTGTTGCAGATTCTGTCATGCAGAACAGAGGACAGAACAGCTACGGCGGCAACAGTTATGCACAGCCCCAGGCAGGAAATAACAATTATAACAATAACAGTTACAGCAATAATGCTGATAACGGTTATTCAAAACCGCAGGCTCAGCCGAGGCCGGTATTGGCCAACGGGCCTGAAGATTTCCAGGACGATGATATTCCGTTCTGATTATTAGGAGAAAAAAATGAAAGACGATAAAGATTTTGCAGAAATGGATAAGGGTGGTTTCAACAAGGACCGCAAGCTTGGTGGAAGAAAGACAAGCTTCAAGAAGAAGGTCTGTAAGTTCTGTCAGGGTGCTCCCAAGGCAGATTACAAGAACCCCGAAGCTCTCAAGAGATACATCACAGAGAGAGGAAAGATTCTCCCTGCTCGTATCACAGGAACATGTGCTAAGCACCAGAGAGCACTCAACAGGGAAATCAAGAGAGCAAGAACTCTCGCTTACCTCCCGTTTGAGAAGAAGTGAGTATGATGGAAGAGGATAAGGTGGAGGGAAGGTCATTCCCAATCAGGGATTTCATAATCACCATTGCCGTGTCGGCACTTATGGGGTTATCGAGTTTCTTTTCCCTCTTCATTGCACTTCCTCTTCTCTCATTTTCGGCTAAGCACACACGGAAGGAGACGGTAGTCACCCTTGTAGTGGAACTCTTGCTTGTAGTTGCTCATTCCCTCTATCAGATGTGGGGAAGTGCCTACTATCCTTTCATGGTGCTTATGAATCTGTATATCCCCCTGTCGCTGTTAGCGGCTGGAATAATATGGACCTGTACAAAAGGAAAGAGAGTGGATTCGAGACTGGTTCTCTCAGCTCTTCCCGCTCTCTTGATAGTGCTGGTATGCGCTGTGTTCCTCTGTGCAGATAGGGCGCTCTTTACTTCCGTCTATAGCGGATATAGAGATGCGTTTGTACCGCTCCTGGCGGAGATATTCACCTCTGCGGGAATCAATGCTGATGTGGAACTTGTCTTCCTCATCATGATGACTCTCGCCTGTGTGATCATGTTTCCCCTGGTGGTAGGTGCAATCTGTGTGACGCTGTTCTTCTTTGAAGGCACGTTGCATTCAAGAGAAGGTGACTGGGATGAGAAACTTCTTGCTATAGAGTTTGGTCAGAGTCTTATATGGCTCCTCATACTCTTTCTTGTGGTTTCACTTGTCTCGCGCCTTGTATCTGTACCGGTTGTTGTCTTCATACTCTCCATGAGTGTGACGGCAGCCCTCTTCATCATCTACGGAGTACAGGGGTTCTCTGTACTCTTCAGCTGGCTGAAGAGGATGAATGAAGGATTCAGGAGTACAACACTCTTCTTTATCCTCCTTCTTGTCGGTCTTTTTATTCCGGGGTTGAATTTAATTGTTCTTGTAGGTGTTCCCGTATTGGGTATCCTTGAGAACTTCTTCGATTTGAAGAAAAGGAAAAAAGAATGAAGATTATTCTTAACCAGGATGTCATCCACGTTGGTGAAGAAGGCGACGTCGTAACAGTAAAAGACGGTTATGCCAGAAACTACCTCCTCCCGACAGGCGCTGCAGTCATGTACAACAAGGCTAACGCAGCTGTCTTCAGAGCTAAGGCAGATCAGATTGAAAAGAGAAAGGCAGAGAAGAGAGAGGCTAGTAAGTCACTCAAGGAGAGACTTGACCAGGTTTCTCTTACTATCACAGTACCTGCTGGAGAGTCAGGAAAGCTCTTCGGTTCTGTTACTTCCCTCATGGTCCAGGAAGCTCTCGCTAAGGAAGGCTTCGAGATCGAGAAGAAGAAGCTCGATGTTCCGACTCACGCTATCAAGATGACTGGAACATATTCAATCACAGCTCACCTCTATGAGAATGACAAGTCTGTCATCTCCCTCACAGTTCTTTCTGAAGCAGAGGTAAAGGCTGCTCAGAAGAAGGCTGCAGAAGAAGCAGCTGAGGCTGAGAGAAAGGCTAAGGCAGAAGCTGAAGCTCTTGCTAAGGCTGAAGCAGAGGCTAAGGCAGCTGAGGAAGCTGCAGCAGAAGCAGCAACAGAAGCTCTCGAAGCTGTTGAGGAAGCTGCAGAAGCAGTATCTGAAAGCGTAGAAGGTTAATTTAAGATATGGCCCCAGTTAAGGATAATCCAGCTTTAGCTATCCGTTCGTTACCACATGATGACAATGCGGAGAAGTTGATTCTTGGGGCCTTACTACTTAATTCAGAGTCCTGGGATATAGTGGAACCGCTTGTCAAGGACTCTGATTTTTATTCTCCCGTCAACAGGGAGATCTTCAGGGCCCTCAGTGCCCTTGTAAACACAGAGGGTAAACCCCACTTCGACGGGGTAATCCTTCTTAACTACCTCAGACAGCAGAACCTTGTCGAGAAGTGCGGGGGAGCGGGATACATATCATCCCTGACATCCCTTCCGTTCATTTCAGCCAACCTCAAGGAATATTGTGACATAGTGAAGGAAGCCTCCCAGAGGAGACTCCTCTTCAACGTATCGAACACTCTCCAGGAAGCTGTCTTCGACCCCTCTTCCGATATTAAAGAAAAACTCGAGGAAGGCTCTAAGACCCTCAACGACACCATCCTCTCCTCCTACAACGAGAATGCCAGTGAGTATTCACTTGGTAATGTCATGGTCTCCACATTCAAGGAGATTGTCGACAAGATGGAGCACAAGGGAGAGAAGGACAGGGTAGAGACAGGCTTTGAGGTACTCGACAGGTACACTAACGGTGGTTTTGCCAAAGAGGAGTACATCATCATAGCGGCAAGGCCGAGTATAGGAAAGACGGCATTCGCACTCTCAATGATGTACAACATGATAAATGACGGGAAGAAGGTCGCATTCTTCTCCCTTGAAATGCCCTCTACTTCCATTGCACGCCGTCTCTTTGCAATAGACACCAAGGTAGAACTCTCGAAGATGATCAAGGCAAACTTCTTCTCAGATGAGTTTGAGAGGGTGAAGGAATCACTACAGCGCATGTACGACGTAAGGGAGAACATGTATATAGTCGATGTCCCGAACATAAGCCTGACAGAGCTGAGGACAAAGGCCAGGGTTCTCAAGAAGGAGAAGGATATAGACTGTATAGTAATAGACTATATCGGTCTCATAAGTGCTCCAGCATACATGATGAACGCTAAGAAGTTCGAGCAGGTCTCCCAGATTTCGCTCTCCCTCAAGCAGCTTGCGCGTGAGCTCAAGGTCCCCGTGGTGGTACTCTGCCAGGTAGGACGTGAGAGTGAGGAGCAGGAGCCGATTCTCTCCAACCTCCGTGACTCCGGCTCCATTGAGCAGGATGCCGATATAGTATGCTTCCTTCACAGGAAGAAGACCCTCTCGGATGAGGAGAAACAGAAGAACCTCAAGGACAGCCAGGGAAGAGCCTCCATCCAGGTAACCAAGATGATAGTCGCCAAGAACCGTAACGGTGAGACAGGCTTCTTCAAGATAGGCTACAACGGTCCTCTCACTTACTATGCTGATGTTGCCCAGTCAAGTGAATTCATTGACTACGAACCCAAGGACCAGGGCAGGAAGAAGAGCAAAGATTAATTTCAAAACAAATTTTTGTTGCTTTTTGAATAATCCTCCATTAAAGTTATTTAAGGTTGGCGGGAAAAAACAAACAGTTCAGCCTTAATAAAGAAGAGTATTTACTGGGGGAAAACTAAATGCTTGGACTATTTAATTCTATACCATATAATAATATAGCTAGGGGGGGGGTACTGCTCTTTAGCCTCTAGTTCTTGTTCTGTTCAAAAAATAGAAGGGAGACATGACACGTTCTCAAAGAGAATTGTGCTACTTTGTCTCCTTATTTTATTTGTCCTCCTTCCGCTCTCAGCAAGCAACATAGAGTGGACCTGGTCAGCAGAAAGCAGTGAGACAAATTACTTCCGCTACCAGCTTAACGGAGAGGATGATAACAGCTGGACAGTAGTCGATAGCCAGGTTACAAGTGTTGTCCTCCCTTCCGAGACCGATAATGATACTCTCTTTGTCCAGGCATCAAATGACGGAAAAGTGTGGTCAGATAGTGCTGTTGGCCAATACACTAAAAAGCATGAATACAAACCACTCTCTTTGAGTATTGACGTAGCTCCTTACTCAGCCGGAGTCTTCTATTTCTATAACGGACACTATATCGACAACGCAAGAACACTCATGGGTACGATATATGGCATCTCGGCAGGGATGGAATTGGATTGGAGAGTTCTCCCTAATCTTCGCCTTTACCCGGAAGTTGGATACTCCTATGAGATGAAAATACAGACAGTCATCCCGAAGAGACAGGATATGCACTACATCAAGGCTGGCGGTGGATTTGACTACCTCTTCAGCATATCTGAAAAGACAGATGTTTATCTCGGACTCTCCGGCGGTGCTATGGCTCACATAAACAATAATAGAATGAGCATCGCACCATATTTCGGGTCAAGATTTGGTCTGGACTATGAACTGTCATCTCATATTACCCTCGGTGCATTTGCACGGGTGAGTGCGTCTTTCTTGAATACAACTGAATATCTTTATAACTCTGTAACTCTCCTTATTGATCCGGTGAGTCTCACAGTTTCTTACGTCTTTTAATGAGGGAAAAAGATGAAGAGAAATATAGTTGTTCTAGTCGTCATCTTTATTCTTCTTGTTCTATTCGCCTCCTGTGATGTGACATTCATGGAGGAGGGAAGGAGTGTGAACGAGTATATATTCCCTTATGTGGAGTTCACGCTTTCCGAGGATGGAACTTATTATATTGCATCCATAACCGCCGGTGCACCGCTGAGTAAAGTTTATATTCCCGCTTATGTCGATGATTATATTGGCTCTATTCCCGTCAAATATTTCACGGGATTCGAGAATGATGAGGATATAATAAACCTCAAGAGCACTGTGTTCGAATCATCAAGCACAATAATCAAGCTTAAATCCCTTGATCAGGCTGCTATTCTTGAGACTATCCACTACGAGAAGATAAACAGCTCAAGTAATGTCTGGAAAAATCTCCCCATTCTTCCTCATACGGGAGAGTATGAGTTTGTTGGATGGTTTACGACCGATACCGACGAAGAAGTCAAAAATGGGGATGAAATAAACCCTGAACATACAACAATATATGCAAAGCGTCTTAGAGTAGAAGTTATACACCACGTTGAAGTGGAAGCAACATGTACTAAAAGTGGAGTTGCTGAATATTGGGAGTGCAGAAATTGCGGCCTTCTTTTCTCAGACAGCGATTGTAAAAATCAGATAACACAAACTGTCGTCCCTTCCCTAGGACACGCAACAGTTTATATGGAAGAGATTGCACCATCCTGTACAGAAACCGGTCTCAAAGCTCATTATGAATGTGCAAGATGCCACTCTCTTTTTACAGATGAGAAGGCTAAAAAAGAAACAACAAAAGCAAGTCTTGAAATCTCCGCACTTGGGCACAATTGGGAGAGACAGAATCTTGCTGATACTACCTGCACATGGGACGAGTGTACAAGGTGCCATGAGACAAAGGACCCAGTGGGACACTCATGGAATGAAGGTGTTGTTACAAAAGTGGCAACAGAGAACGAGCATGGTACGATGCTCTTTACATGTACTGTTTGCCGCTACACAAAGACAGAAGATATTGCTCCTCTCGACAAGACCACCCATGTACACACCTGGGTTGATTCGACCCCGGTTGCCCCAGGTTGTACTACCCGTGGATACACAGTAAGAACCTGTTCTGGCTGTGGAATCTCGTATGAGTATAATTACGTCGATGCCATAGGACATAAAATGACATATGTGTCCGCAAAAAGTGCCTCATGCACCGAGAATGGAAACTCTGCGTATTACAGCTGCTCTGCCTGTGGTGAACTTTATAGCGACAGAAACG
>CAVIAZ010000042.1:0-13621 GCA_963640795.1 bacterium
CCAAGCCGAGTACGAGGGTCCGATTCCCTTACGCCGCTTTTTTTCGTAAACAAAAGATAGATTTTGAAATCTTCATGTTCATGCTTAAGAATTGTAAAATAATAACTTTAGCAATCTGTACAATTTTACTTCCTTATCTTTTCCTGCTGTGTTATCATAAAACCAGGAGAAGAGAATGCAGGCGTCGCCGGATGTATTGGAATTTGCAAAGCAGATATTGGTTGCTTTGAAGCCGATATTGAAAGAGAACGAGAGACGCCTCTTCTATGGTATAGTGGCTGAGAATCTTGGGAATGGGGGAAAATCCTTTGTAGCCGAAGTCACAGGAGCATCAAGGAATACAGTTGCGGCAGGAATAGATGACATAGACAGACCCAGAGACGGAAGAATCCGTAAGGAAGGTGGTGGACGGAAAAAAGCTGCAGAGAAAAACACCGAGCTACTTGAGCGGATTGAGGATATAGTCAGAGAGAGCACTTATGGTAATCCTATGAATCCACTCACCTGGACGACATTGAGTCTGAGGGATATTTCTGAAGCACTTGAAAAGAAAAACAGTATTAAGATAAGCCATACCACTGTTGGCACAATACTGGAGATGTTGGGGTACAGCAGACAGAAGAACCAGAAGATGCTGCAAGTTGGAAAGGAACATCCTGACAGAGACAGACAGTTCAGGCATATAAATGACACGGCAAAGGAATTCCTTGATAACGGGTTACCGGTAATTTCAGTAGATACAAAGAAAAAAGAACTCCTTGGAGGCTTCAGTAATCCTGGGAGTGAATACAGAAGAACCAAGGATGCCAGAAAGACACTGGATCATGATTTTGAGATAAAGGAACTTGGCAAGATTGTTCCTTATGGCGTCTATGTCGTTAATAACAATATCGGGTTCGTTAATCTCGGAACCAACAATGATACTGCTGAGTTTGCTTCAGAAAGTATTCTGCAGTGGTGGCTTCATGTGGGAGCTGAAACCTTTCCTGATGCTGATAAAATCTACATAACGTGTGATGGAGGTGGAAGCAACTCCTCCCGTACGTGGCTATGGAAAGCAAACTTGCAGAGGCTGGCTGATGAAACAGGTCTGGAAGTCCATGTCTCTCATTTCCCTCCGGGAACATCGAAATGGAACAAGGTGGAACACAGACTCTTCTGCTATATTTCAAAGAACTGGGAAGGTAAGCCTCTTTATGACATTGAAACTGCAGTCAACTTGATTGGTTCGACTACAACAAAGAAAGGCCTTACGGTCAAATGTGTTGTAGACCGCAAAGTATATGAGAAGGGACTGAAGGTTACCGATAAAGAGAAAGCAAACATCAACATCACCTTCGTTGATGATATGCGCTGGAATTACATTATCAAACCATCTGTTAAAGATAATTCTTGAAACCCTTATCTGTGGGTTAGATAGTGTGAATAGTCCTTTTAGACAATAAAATTAGAATGTCCTATTGAAAACAGAGTTATCCTCATTATACAATGTGTGTACACACTTTCAAGGATGTACAGTATGGCTATACCCAATTTAAGAAAACAGGATATTATTGATGCTCTGAAATTCATCGATAAGAATGGAGTTCCAATTCGTAATGAGAGCAATAAATACCTACTTGTATCTGAGGATGGAAAAAAGTATCCACCGAAGTATGTAGTAGCTGTTGCTAATCACTTAAGATACAACGTAGAAATTTCCACTGAAGGCTTCAATGCCGTTGAAGCAAAAAATTATTTGGAAGGTCAAGGCTTTAATATTGAAAAAAAACAACAAGAAAATTATAAGCTCATTATTACAGCAGAAAGCGTTGAATCCACAGATGAGTGCTTTACAATGGATAATCTGAGCCTTGGTAATAACTATAAGCCTTTGGATGCCTATTTTAGGAGAGCAAGCGGAGAAATAATCAGGCGTTCCTACAGTAAAGGCGAAAGACACATCTCCAACAAAACAATGCCACTTATCGCTTGTCAGGTATTTGTAAATCAACTTGACGCGCTATCTATGGAGGAAAAAGAGGCTTTTCCAGTATGTAGATATAAGTCCGATAGTGAACTCATACGTGGTATTTACCAAAATGTAGCTGACTTTAAAAAATATCGCAAATCAATAGAGTATTTAACATACGATTACGACAATGGTCGGAAGTTTGTTATCTATTGCTGGAATATCTTTTCCACAATTATTTTTGTCCAGGAATGTCTGAAGCGCTTTGGTGAACACGGGGACCAATTTGTATTGATATACTGCGAAAAAAAGAAGGAAGAGAATGCAGGGTTAAATATGGGACCCGACGACCAGGAAAAGTTTATTCAACCATCCAATGGATACAAGAACCCCTTTTCTTCTATGTTGATTGAATCAAAAAATCTGATTTTTAGAGGTGCGCCCGGTACCGGAAAATCTCATCTGGCCAAAGAAATCGCTACGGACATCATCAGCAATGGAGACTTTGACGATTACACACGTCTTTCGGACGAGCAGAAAAAACAGGTTGAGTTTGTTCAGTTCCACCCAAGCTACGATTACTCTGATTTTGTTGAAGGATTGAGGCCAAAAGTCAACGAAGATGGAACGATGGGTTTTGAATTGCAGGACGGCATTTTCAAGAAGTTTGTTGCCCGTGCTAGAAAAAACTTTGAGGACTCACAAAAATCCAAAGAAACCTTAGAAAACGAAGTTTCGATTCAAGAATCCATGACAGAGTTTTTCTCCAGCATTGAGTTTGGCGTTGACACATTTAAGACAATCAATGGAAATGAATTTATCATTAACAGCGTGGATGATGAACATATTCGTATTTCCATCCCCGGAAACGCATCCGTTAACAGACTTGTCCTAAATCTGGATGAAATTAGAAAGATGCTGGAATCCGGACAGAAGTTTGAAAAAATAAAGGATATCACGTCTTTTTTTGAAAAGAAGTTTGCTACGCAAGGATACTCCTATGACTTTGCCATCTATAAAGCAATCAAAGCGAAAAAAGGTACAGTTTCAAAAGCAAATGCAAAACAGGAAGAATTGAAAAATTATATATTCATAATAGATGAAATCAACCGTGGTGAGATTTCAAAAATTCTCGGAGAACTGTTCTTTGCGATAGATCCCGGTTATCGTGGCAAAGCCGGAGAAATCTCCACTCAGTATTCAAACCTGCATTCCGACCCAAATGAGAAGTTCTACATCCCTGACAATGTTTACATCATTGGTACCATGAACGATATCGACCGTTCTGTAGACAGCTTCGATTTTGCTATGCGACGCCGTTTCCGCTTTGTAGAGCTTCGAGCAGATGAGCATCTTGAGATGCTTTCTGTGCTGGAAGACGAAAAGTTGAAGGCTGAAGCAATCAGAAGAATGGCTGCACTCAATAAGAAAATTGCAGAAGTTGAAGATCTGAACGAAAATTACCAGATTGGGGCATCCTACTTTCTAAAGCTGAAAACGCTTAATTTTGATCAGCTTTGGACGGATTATCTGCAACCGCTCCTACAGGAATATATACAGGGGATGTACAATGAGGAAGAGATTATGAATAGCTTTGCGGAAGCATACGGTTATCAGAAACCAATCCAAGGTGATGAAAATGGAGCAACTCAGGATTAAGGATAATTCACAGCAGAAAGAAGGCACTTTTTCTCAAATAAAAAAGCTGACATGCAAAATCGCCGATAAAACATTGGAGCAACTTGAGCGCGAGGGCGTCTTTGTGTTTCCAGAAATCATAAAAAATGCGGAAGACATCACGAAGAATCAGATGATTCTTCAAAGCATTAATGACAGCTATCGCTCCGGCAATGTTATGGGTTTTCTTGGCTATGGTGACGAACGTCTCATTATTGAGACGCGCTTTTGTGGAGACGGTGAAGACTACTTTTTCCAGTATCTTTTGCATAATGTTCTGGACATTCCGAATATCGTTGATTTGGAATCTGATGCAAATCAAGATAATCGACTATTTAATTTTCTGCTATTCCTGTTTCCGTATTATCTGAAGACAGCTATGCGGAAGGGGTTGTTCAAAAAATATGTACGACGAAGATACAATGACGGAGATATAAAAGGCTCGATCGATGTCGCAAGACACATAGAGAAAAATACCCCGTTTATAGGAAACATTGCATATAGTCAACGTGAGCTTTCTTACGATAACAGTCTGATGGAACTAGTACGGCATACAATAGAGTTTATCAAAAGAAAACCATATGGAAACAAGCTTCTTATTAAAGTAAAAGACGAAATTAAACTAGTAATAGACGCAACATCAGGATATGAACCATGCGACAGGCAGAAAGTCATTGAGCAGAATAAAAAGAATACTCTTCGCCACGCTTATTTCAGAGAGTATCTCGCTTTGCAGCGGTTGTGCATCTTGATTCTTCGGCATCAGAAGCATCAAATCGGTACTGGGGTGAGGCAAATATACGGCATCCTGTTCGATGGAGCATGGCTGTGGGAGGAATACATCAATTTACTGGTAAAAGACATGTTCTATCACCCGATGAACAAGGGAGGCACAGGTGCTCAAAGGCTGTTTGATGGAAATGTAGGGCTGATTTATCCCGATTTCATCAGCCGGAATAACAATATGAGGATTATTGCCGATGCCAAGTATAAGCCAATTGATAACATTGGTAATCGGGACTATCTGCAGTTACTGGCCTATATGTTCCGTTTTGACGCCAAGGCTGGTTACTACCTCTATCCTGAGGCAGAAGGTGCGGACGATTTGAAGTTGAGGATGAATCGTGGCTCAACCTACGAGAATAATGTCGTGCCACGTGATGACATCAGCCTTACTAAGCATGGTTTGCAAATTCCCATAGATGCACAGAATTATTCAGAGTTTACCGCGAGAATGAAGGTTCAGGAGCAGAAATTTAAAAGCGTGTTCAATGCATAATTATAAAGTAGCAAGTAATGCAATATATCAAT
Organism: bacterium; assembly: GCA_963640795.1. Lineage (GTDB taxonomy): Bacteria > Spirochaetota > Spirochaetia > Sphaerochaetales > Sphaerochaetaceae > Ornithospirochaeta. Next base: position 4,940 of record CAVIAZ010000042.1, read on the forward strand.
AATCATCCAATTTTAATTAGAAATAATCCAAAGGAGTAAAGAGGAGTTTCGATGTCAGACAACAGAAATCGTAAGCGACCAATACAGGTCAAATTCTTCGTAAATGAAAAAGAACTCGGCCTGATAAAGATGAGGATGGAGCAGCTTGGTGTAAAAAATATGAGTGCTTACCTTCGCCAAATGACTGTCGGCATATATGAGGAAAAAACGGATTCGTCTAAACTCTATAAACCGAAAAATCCTTGACTTATTTCCAAGATAGAGTGATGCTCTGCCATAAAAAAATAATCCCAACCTCGAATCAAGAATGGTTACTCACTAATTGTTTAATATGAGGTCTGCCATCTATCGGCGACGCATTCTTTTCATCTTTAATGTATGTGGTAAAACTCCAGTTATCAAATTTTGAGGAAAAAGCGTCCCAAATCGAATCATTGACGAAGAAACAAACTATTCTTATTATTTGTTCTAAGTACAACGCACAGCAAAAAGTGCAAAGGAAGATTTTATCTTAATGGACGACGGCCATAGTAGCCACTACGCATCACTAAATTCGGACTCGGATGAGGTTCCCCCTCTCGCCAATAACAGAAAAGGAGTGGAAAAATGACAGTACAATCCACTCTCATACTCCAGGCTCTCCTTATTTTTGTTAACGCCATCTTTGCCGGCACTGAAATTGCAGTTATTTCACTCAACCCAATCCAGCTCAAGAAAGAGGCAGAAGAAGGTGACAAGACATCAGCAAAACTGCTGAAAATGGTAGAAAACCAGTCAAGTTTTCTCTCGACAATTCAAATCAGCATAACACTTGCAGGCTTCCTGGGTGCAGCTTTCTCGGCAGATGTTCTCTCCGAGCATCTTGTTGACTGGCTCCAGCGCATAGGTTGCCCCGGTTCGGTTACGCTACTCAACTCGATTGCAGTCATCATCATTACAATCATCATCTCGTTCTTCACCCTCATATTCGGTGAACTTGTTCCAAAGAGAATTGCACAGCAGAAGGCAGTGGGCTGGTCAAGAAAGGTAGCCGGCTTTGTAAGTGGCCTAAGCGTCGTATTCAGACCGTTTGTAGCTCTGCTCTCGTTCTGCACCAACCTTGTTTTAAAACTCTTCAATCTCAAAACAGACGGAGCTGAAGAGGAAGTAACAGAGGAAGACATTCGCCTCATGGTAGATGCAAGCGGGGAATCGGGTACGATTGAAGAGGACGAGAAGGAGTGGATCCAGAACGTATTTGAGTTCAACGATACTCCTGTTGATGAGATTATGACCCGTGACAGTGATGTCCTCTGGATACAGGAAGATGCCACAGAAGAGGAAGTCATAAAGGATATTGAGGAATCCGGATTCTCACGCTACCCCGTATATGGTGAGGACCATGATGACGTAAAGGGTATTCTCATTGCCAGGGAATTCCTCCTGAATCTCAACAGCAGTGACAAGAAACCTCTCAAGGATCTTATAAGAGAGCCGTATCTTGTCCCGGACTCAATCCATGCTGACAAGCTCTTTGCCGACATGCAGGCTAAGAAGGTCCATCTTGCAATTGTAATTGACGAATACGGCTCTTCAGCGGGAATCATCACAATGGAAGACCTCATTGAGGAGATTGTGGGAAACATCTACGACGAGTTTGATGCTGTCGAAGAGGCTGAGATTATCCCGGCAGGGGAAAACAGATGGTCTGTGAGTGGAGACACGCTTATCGAGGACCTCAATGAAGAAACAAATATCGAACTTCCGGAAAGTGAAGACTATGACACTGTCGGCGGTTTTGTCATGTCCAAACTCTCGACTATCCCCAGGGACGGCCATGAATTTGACGTGGAGACAGATAAGGCAAAGATCCATGTCCTGAAGGTTGAGGACAAGCGCATCGTACGTGTACTCATTGAAAAACTTGATCCTACTCAACAAGCTGAAGGACAAGACCACGTATAAGAAGGTCTATGGATTCCTGACTTTCCTCTCCTCCTTCAAGGAGGTAGAGTGAGAGGACAGATTTATAAGCCTTCATGAATTTTCTGGTATCATCACTCTCATCAATTGAGAAGTATGAAAAAATCATCTTGAATATTCTCTCTCCATTTTCCTGGAAGAGAGAATATTTTTTACTGTCTGCCTTTCTCTTTATGAGGGCCATATTCTCCTCATCAAGAAAGCGGTATATACCTTTTTTATAAAAGAGCTTTGCTATGCGGGAGAATACCAGGGAGAGCGAAGTCACTATGTGGTTCTCATCCAGCTCCTGGAGCATTTCAAGATACTCATTCTCCAGGGAAGAGACAAAAGAATCAAAGAGGGAGAGGAAGAGATCCTCCTTTGAGTCATAGAAAAGATAGAAACTCCCCTTTGCTATATGAGCTCTTTTGACTATCTCATCCACCGTTGTCTTTCTCACTCCGTAGAGAGAAAGGCAGTCGCCGGCAACAGAGAGAAGCGCTTGTTCAATCCTCTCACGTTCAGAAGGTGTGAATATCTTAGGCATAATGACTGAATTTTCCTTTTTAGTCATTTTAAATCTTCACAGAGCACATTTCAAGAAACAAACTTTATAAAAATTTAAAGAAAATCTTTGTTTTTCTGTCATTCATGGACGAAAATTATCATATCACTGAAAAGGAGAAACAAATGGCTGCAGTAAGTTTACAGAACATCTGCAAGATTTACGACGGTGGCGTCAAGGCAGTAGACAACGTCAACATCGAAATCGAAGATAAGGAATTTGTTGTTCTCGTAGGACCGTCAGGCTGTGGTAAGAGTACCACACTGAGAATGGTTGCAGGGCTGGAAGATATTTCCTCCGGAACCCTTACCATTGACGGGAAGGTCATGAACGACGTTCCCCCGAAAGACAGAGACATCGCAATGGTATTCCAGAACTATGCCCTCTATCCTCACATGACAGTTTACGACAACATGGCATTCGGCCTGAAGATCAGAAAACTCCCCAAGGAGGAGATTGACCAGAGAGTCAGGGAAGCAGCAAAGCTCCTCGACATCGAAGCTCTCCTCGAGAGAAAGCCAAAGGCTCTCTCCGGCGGACAGAGACAGCGTGTTGCAGTAGGAAGAGCCATCGTGCGTAATCCTAAGGTCTTCCTCTTTGACGAGCCTCTCTCCAACCTGGATGCAAAACTCCGTGTCCAGATGAGAGCTGAAATCAGCAACCTCCACAACAGGCTCCAGGCTACCATGATTTACGTCACACATGACCAGGTTGAGGCACTCACCATGGCTGACAAGATTGTCGTCATGAAGCTCGGCGTCATCCAGCAGATCGGTGGACCTATGGAACTTTACAATGAGCCTGACAACAAGTTTGTCGCAGGCTTCATCGGATCACCACCGATGAACTTCATAGTTGTCAGTGTTGAGAAGAACGGAGACAGGACATTCCTCAAGAGTGACTCATTCACACTTGATGTTACAGAAGCACAGGCTAAGTTCCTTTCTCCATATATCGGCAAGAAGGTGACATTCGGTATAAGACCGGAAGATGTCGAATTCTCCCACACACCACAGGAAGGAAAGACAATCAACGGCAGCGTAAGCGTTGTTGAGCCTCTCGGAAGCGAGACACAGGTTTATGTTGTTGCTGACAATGCAAACATCGTCGGAAAGATTGACCCGTCAGTCATCCCGACAGTCGGCGAGAAGGTCTCACTCCTTGTAAACATGGAGAAGGCAAGATTCTTCGATATCGACACCGAACTCAGAATCAGATAAGAAGCTGATGATAATACAGGACCGGGTGCTTTTTCAGCCCGGTCTTTTTTGTGTAGAATAGCACCATGAAAAAGAAAGCCGTCATCATTCTGGCACTGCTTCTGGCAGTTTCCGGCCTTATGGCATACACTCCACTTGATAAAAATAACGTGAACAGTTTCGACCGTCTGTTCATGACAGAATATAATTCCTCACTCGACAAAGCTGCTACTGCTGTGGACATATCATTATTTGCAACGCCGCTTGTCACGGCCCTCAGCGGAGAGAAAAGACTCGGCACAGTCGGTGTTATGTATATAGAGACCTTCCTTCTGAGCTGGGGAGCAAAGGAAATACTGAAATACACCGTAAACAGGGACCGCCCTTATCTTTATTATGATAATCCCCCTCAGGAGAAAGAGGATGACTGGCATAAATCATTCCCGTCAGGACACACTACCCTTGCATTTGCAACGGCGGCATTCACGGCCTATACATTCTCAGAATATAATCCGGAAAGCAACTGGAAAATACCTGTTACCGCAGGTGTATACACTCTCGCATTCACAACAGCAGCACTCCGAATCATCAGTGGAAGCCACTTCATGACAGATGTGCTTATGGGAGCTGCAATAGGCTCACTCATCGGTTTTGCCGTCCCCTGGCTGCATACTTTCTCAGATGACGTGAAGATGGGAGTAACACCTTTCAGTCTTGCCTTCAGCATCGGATTCTAATCAATTACACGTACATATTCTCATTTATTTGAACAAAATCGGCTATGAGGTATTGCAAAGACCCCCCATTTGTGGACAATAAAGCGTGCATGCTTTGGTGGGTGCAGTTTGCACCTCATGTGTCCGGGTTTCCGGCATTATTTTTTGGGGGAAAAGATTTCTTTTCCAAAGGGTTATGCCAAATGATTGAACTTAGGCATTTACGTAAGGAGTTTGATGACTGCTGTCCACTCGAAGACATCAACGTCACCATCAACAATGGGGACGTCATCGCAGTCATAGGGCCCAGCGGTACCGGTAAGAGTACGCTCTTGAGGTGCATTAACATGCTGGAGGAGCCGACCAGTGGCGAGATAATCGTCGACGGTGTCGATATCACACAGAAGGGGTGTGATCTCAATGCAGTTAGAAAGAAGATGGGAATGGTCTTCCAGTCTTTCAACCTATTCATGCATCAGACTGTAATCGAGAATATAATGAATCCCCAGATTACACTTCTTTCCCGAGACAGGCAGGAAGCCTACGACAAGGCCATGGAACTCCTGACAAGCGTCGGTCTTGCAACAAAGGTTTTCTCGTACCCGGATGAACTGTCCGGCGGGCAGAGACAGCGTGTCGCTATTGCCAGAGCACTGGCAATGGACCCTGAGATTATTCTTTTCGACGAACCAACCTCCGCACTTGACCCGTCAATGATTGGGGAAGTCCAGTCGGTAATCAAGATGCTTGCCAAGTCCGGGAGAACGATGATGATTGTCACCCACGAGATGGATTTTGCACGTAAGATTTCCAACAGAATCTTCTTCATGGATGAAGGCGGAATCTATGAGGAGGGAACTCCGAAGCAGATCTTCGACCATCCGCAGAAGGAGAAGACACGAAGATTCATACAGCGTCTGACAACTCTTGTATACAGGATTGACTCCACAGAGTTTGACCTTGAGGCTATGAATGAGGAACTCATGAGCTACGGCGAGAAACTTCTTATCGAATCAGAACGTTTGAGTAAGCTCAGCATCGCCATTGAGGAAATATGTATAAATAACATAGCAGCCTACGAGGATGATCCAGACATAATCGCAACAGTCGAATACTCGGAGAAGAGCGACACACTCTCACTCTTTGTCCGCTATAAGGGAGAGCCCGCAGAGGCAACAAAGAGCGACAACGAACTCTTCCTGTCCATAATCGCCGACAAAACAACTGTACTCAAGGAGTACCAGACAGAAGACGAGAACGGGTATGTCAACCGCATAGACATTAGCTTCGGCTGGGTTGAGGAGTAAAGAAATGAAAAGATTATTTAAAGTAATTTTACTGGCCCTGCTCCTTATAGCTGTATCATCAGAGGTCTATGCTGCAAAGTATCCGAAAGATACACCGATTGAAGACCTCGACGGCAAGAACATAGCTGTCCAGACAGCTGTCCTCTATGAGGAACTCATCCAGGACAGGGTACCCCATACAACTTTCCAGTATTACACCATGCCTAACGACATGATTTATGCCCTGACAAGCGGAAAGGTAGACGCCTACCTTATCGAGGGGGTCAGCTACGGTATCCAGAAGGCCAACCATCCCGAACTGGAGACACTTGACGAAGTTGCCGGCTATATAAGTGCAACATGCATAATCGGTAATAACGATAAGCAGGAGAGACTCTTGAAAGAGCTCAACGAATTCATTGCCACATGCAAGGAAGACGGTACTTCAGACTACCTCTATGACTATTGGATTAATAACTTCGATCCGGAGACCAGTACCTTCAGTCTTGAGCCGTTTACTGGAGAGAACGGAAAGATCTCAATTGCAGTTGAAGGTGGCTACGAACCATTCTCATTCATCAGCAATGGTAAGCTTTCAGGCTACGATGTTGAGTTTATATCACGATTCTGTCTTGCCTACGGTTATGAGCCGGAGTTCTATGAGGTCCCATTTGAGGCAATTGCTCCCGGCGTTGAGACCGGTAAGTATGACATAGGTATGAACATAGTCGTCAGCGAGGAGCGTAACGAGACGGGAACACTCTCGGATGTCTACTACACTACCCCGATAAACCTTGTAGTGATAGGTGAAGACACCAGCTCTGTGGGATTCTTTGAAAAGCTCGGCTCGAGCTTCAATAAGACTTTCATCAGGGAGAACAGATGGCAGCTCTTCCTCCAGGGTGCAGGAGTAACGATTCTGATTACTATCTGCTCGATAGTGCTCGGAACCCTCCTGGGATTCTGCATCTACCTCACGTGCAGACACGGAAACAGGTTTGCCAATGCCCTGAACAGCTTCTACAATTGGCTGATCGAGGGTATGCCGACTGTACTCTTACTGATGATTCTCTACTACATTGTGTTCGGCTCATCGAGGCTGAGTGGAATGTGGGTAAGCGTTGTAGGCTTCACACTTATCTTCTCGTGTTCCATGTATGATATGCTCTGTGTCGGATGTAAGGCAGTTCCTGACGGTCAGCTTGAGGCAGCTAAGGCCCTGGGGTACACAGACAGCCAGTCTTTCTTCAAGATACTCCTTCCGCAGGCAGCCCAGCACTTCCTTCCCATCTACCGTAATGACATAGTAACCCTTATAAAGGAAAGCAGCGTCGTCGGTTATATAGCGGTCCTGGATTTGACAAAGATATCGGACCTGGTGAGAAGCAGAACCTACGAAGCTTTCTTCCCGCTCATTGCAACAGCAATCATTTACTTCGTGATAGCTGCAATCATGACCAGGATAGTGAGGAAAATAGAAGTCAGGATAGACCCGAAGAAGAGAAGTGAGGAGAAGATCCTGAAAGGTATAAAGCAGTGGGAATAACCCCCACCCTAAGGCTCCAGTTCAGGCTGGGGCCGTTTCTTTCACTCTTCAGACATCGCTATGTGTCCTGAGCGCACAATTATCTCTTCAATCGCACCTTCAATTCTTTCATCCTGTTCATCTATAAAAGAACAAACCAGGGAGATAGTGTCAACCTGATTATTCTGTTTAAATAATCCAGGGTCATACTTCCAGAGTTGAAGTAATACCGGATTATCACATTCATCCCAACGTATATCAACAGCGTTTATATTCCTCAGATCAACTGACGATTTGTTAATTGCATAACATTCTAGTTGTGGAGCATTAAGCGTAGATATACTCGCCAAAGCACTCTCACCTGCAAGTACAGCATCAGACGGCAAATTACAAGAATCAATATAAACTGCTTTCATAATAGGATTTATAAGATACTTCTTTGCTTTCTCATATAATTGATAACCTTTATACAGCAATTCCATTCTGTATTCCCTCCCGACTTTCTCCTCTCTGATCAGAGACATGGCCACCAGTTCCCGGGAAGATCTTGTAAGAGATGTCCTACTTAAAGACAATGCATCAGCAACTTCGCTTTTCAGAAAATATCTCCTTTCAGAATTATAAAACATATAAAGAAATAATTCCTGTGTTGCAGGCATCATAGCTTCAAGATTTAATGTCCTCTCTTCATGGAAATCATTTGTCAATGCCATCCCAAGAAAAGGAAGATATACCTGGTTTTCATAAGCTACAAAAGGAATGCGGTTCCTGACAAATGCCTCACATTTTTTCTTTTCATATTTACTGGTAATGAAGCCACAGTTCTTCCTATAGTATTTGCTATATATGTCAAGTTGCTTCTTCAATGCAACGACGGAGAACTTCTCATCATCCGACAATTCGATCATTACAAATTCAACACTACCGATTCTACAGCTGAATATCTTTCTTTTTGCCATGTATAACACCAAGTCTGCAGGGCTATTCAATGGTTCACATTGAGAAGGATATGGGAAAAGTGTCTGGAAAATTTCATTTAATAACATATATACCTCTATAATAACCTTATTAATGTTATTAAACAATAAATAATGTTATTATTTTTTATTACAAGCATAGCCACATTTTCTATATCCACATATCTCGACATGCTTCAACCCAAGTATCTTTATGATGCTTAGGCCTGCAATGCATGGTAAGCTTTCGTTATGGGTATCTTCTTTGGATTCTTTGTCCCTGACAAATATACCTACATATTGAAGAGAATCAATTATTGATAATTCGCTGTATGCATCCTTGTCTGGAATTGCTCACATAAGAAGATCCTCCATTCTGGAATTAAGCGCACGTGACAGGGCAAGCAATATGGAGCCCTGGGCTTTTCTTATATCCTTCGACCTGTTCTCATATTGCTGTATTGTTCTTATATTCACTCCCGATTTCTCTG
>CAVIAZ010000043.1:0-13542 GCA_963640795.1 bacterium
GCACTTCCCGGTTCAATGAAGAGGGGGAGAATATTCACCATCATTATTGCAGCACCGAACCCTATTGCACTTTGAAGGAATGCAGATAAGAGTCCGATGAGGAAGAGAAGGATGAGTTCCATAGACTTATGGTAGCCCCGAAAGTTTGACTCAACAACAGTGTTTTATGCCAGTCCCCTGACAACCACATCCTCAAGGAACTCTTCATTCGACAGCTTCCCGGTAGGTTCGAAGTTGTAGACGTACCTCTTGTGGTATTCAAGAAACTCCCCAACTCCATCCGGCACTTTTCTGAGGTGTGTATCCTCGTTGATATTCAGTCTGTTCAGATTTGACCACATCCGCATCGAGAGTTGCTCGGGGAGAATTATCCTGCCGTCTGACGGCGAGAATGAAATGACTCCCCGGTCGAAGAGCTTATCAAAATTAGGAGTCAGAAGAAGGGAGTTTTTAGGATCAACCCTCTCTTCATTTGTGGCTTCACGCCATGGCTTGATGTGGCTCGCAATCAGCCATTTTGTATCGTCAACACCAGTTACTGCACACTTATTGTCCCAGAAAGTCAGAACCCTGTTTCTGTAATCTGACTGCGCTGTCCTTATCTTTGCAATAACTTCCTTTTCTGTCAGGCGTGGACTATTCACTCCATATTCAACCTGGATATCTGCAACATATGAGTCAGATGTTGAAGTAGTGACATTTCTCTGCTCTACCATGTTTGCATACTCAGGGAGATCGAATATGACATGGGACGGAACATCTATCACCTTGCTTATGTTCATTCTAATCGGGACAGCTCTTCCATAGTACAGGTAAGGGCTATGACGCCTCTGCTGGATGAAGATGAATGTGTCATGAGTCCCGTTCAGGAGATTGTTCTCTGTTGATTTGATTCTGTTCTGACCAGACCAGAAGACAGTCGAGCCGTCAATATGGTCAACATACTCCGGTGTGGAGTATTTGTCTTTCTCGAGGGTAATCAATAGTAGCTGGGCATCTGAGTTAGCCCGTGTCAGGACACCCTTTCTCTTTACAGCCTCTTCCTTAACTTCCAATAGACTTGCCAGGTCACCGAGGCTGTACGCCTTTCCAATTGTCAAATTTGAAACGAGTCTCCGTGCAAGACCATCCCTGCTCTCTGCTAATCCATTCATCCTAACCAGGTTAATACATTGATCTTCTCTTTTCCAGATCTAAGTTGTATCAACCCCTATAATTCCAGAACCGTCTTCCACTTTCCCTCATCAACGAGAACCCCTTCCCGCATGGATTCCTCCCGGACTTTTCTTAGTCCGTCACCGGGGGTATGGACTGGGTGATTTTCATCAAGAGGAATAGACAATCTTATGTCATTAAGTGTGTCAGTTATCTTCTTTTCCATCTCTTCCTTGTCAGGGAAAGCAGAGAGATCTATGCACATGAAGAACTGTGAGAGTCCCGTCTCACCCGGCCTTAGCCCGATAAGACGTGTAGTATCACCAGAAGAGAGGATTGCCGCAATGAGATCCAGGACTATCGAGAGGCCAGAACCTTTCCAGTATCCTATGGGGAATACCTGGCGACTCTCTATCACATCCTCAGGCTTCCGTGTCACATTCCCATACTTGTCGTAGCCTGCATCAACTGGAGTCTCCTTCCCCTCGAGCATAAGTTTCTCAAGTTTTCCGTATGAGAACATCGACATAGCAACATCAAGAATGACAGGCTCATCCTTATGGGGGATGGCAAAGACTATCGGGTTATTACCGATCTTGGCATCTTTTCCTCCCCATGCAGGCATGTTGGGCATTGTGTTTGTCCACATAATCCCAACACAATTGTTTTCAGCAGCAAGAAGCCCATAGTTACCCGGCCTCATCCAATGGTTGGTATTACTCAAAGCAACAATCCCGACAGTATTCTTCTTTGCCAATTCTATCGCTCTCTTTGTGCATATATAGGCATTGAGATTACCCGGCCCCAGCTCTCCGTCCCAGCGTTCTAAGGGACCAAAGGAGGAAACTAAGTGTGCCCTGTTACCGGGTTTAATATCACCATCGGCGATGTATTTGATAAAGGTCGGGAACCTGTTGAGGCCATGAGAGTAGACTCCGTCCCTGGAGGCATCAGCAAAGAGTGTTGCCACAAGGTGTCCGTCATCACCTGTAATTCCATACTTGTTCAAAACCCGCTCAAACTCACTCACCATCTCTTCGTACTTTATTCTCACTGTCTTTCTCCTTCTGACCGAAGCCGTTTCTTCTATTTTACAGTTATTATGGTATACTGTCTTTATGAATACGGAAATCTTATACGACAAAATCCGGGGTGGACTCTACGGGGCATATATCGGAGACACATTCGGTGCCACAACAGAATTCATGACAAAAGAGGAAATCAGGAAGAAGTACGGCCTTCTTGAAGATATCATCGGTGGGGGATGGCTTAATCTGGAGCCGGGAGACCCGACTGATGACACACAGATGTCACTTATCGTAATGGATGCACTGGAGAAGACCAGGGAGAGGAAACTCTTTAAGAAGAATGTCGCATCAGGGTTCCTCTCATGGTTCGAAAGTGATCCGGATGATATCGGGAACCAGATATATGAAGCCATCAATTATTACAAAAACCATGGAGAATATATTCCCCGAAAAGAGGAGAAACAGGGTAACGGCTCATTAATGCGTAACCTCCCCACGGCCCTTTACGGCTCACTTGAATATTGCATTGAGCAGAGTGAAATCACACACCCGAGTAATGCCGTCTCAAAGATCATCACCGCACACTACAACCTTGTGCAGCTACTTCTCTCTGAGCCCTATACTCCAAACCAGGAATGCACTCTCATGGAGCCTACAGGATACATCGTGAACACCTGGAACAATGCCCTCTTCTATCTCGATAAACCATCCTTCGAAGAGAGCATCATCGGCCCGGTCAATGACGGAGGAGACTCAGACACAATTGCCTCCATCACGGGAGGACTCTCCGGCCTCAGGTTCGGCTACAAGGCAATCCCGACCAGGTGGCTAGAAGCATTGAAAGAGGATGTTACAGAAAGACTCGACAGTTTTACCGAGTTTCTCATCTCAGATAAGTAGAGCCAGAATCTGATCATCTGAGAGAGGACGCATTACCGGCTCTCCCCTCTGGGATAGGAAGACAAAGCGTGTTACACCTCCGCTTTTCTTCTTGTCCTTCTTTGTTGCCTCAAGGAATGCGTTATAGTCTTCCTTCTTCACCTTCCAGTTGCATTTGAATGGATAGCTGCTTATAAGATTAATCGCCCAGAGATAGAAATCCTCCATTGTGATTCCAAGGAGAAGACCTGAGGTGAGAGCCTTCTCCATCCCCCACACAACTGCCTCCCCGTGGCTGACCGAGTAGTGTGTAATGCTCTCAAGCGCATGGCCGAAGGTGTGACCGAAGTTGAGTGCACTCCTTATCCCCTTCTCTTCTTTCGGATCACGCTCGATGTAATCCTTCTTCACAAGAAGGGAGAGTTCGACAATCTTTTCAAGTTCCTTCCTGTCCCTGTGTATAATTTCATCCTTTCTGGAGAAAAGTTCATCATAAAGTTCGTCGTCAGATGATAGAAGGGCATGTTTCACGACCTCTCCCATACCTGAGAGAAAATCATCATCGCTGAGGGACGAAAGGGTATCAGAAGCGATAAGTACCTCGTCTGCCGGGTAGAATGAGCCTATGAGATTCTTCGTACCATGGTAGTCTATTGCACTCTTTCCCCCGAGTGTCGCATCAACCATACACAGGAGCGTTGTCGGACATAAGATAAGATGACAGCCCCGCATGTAGAGTGATGATGCAAGTGCTGTCATATCACAGACGACACCGCCGCCGATGGCAACAAACCAGCTGTCGCGGGCAAGATTATTCTCCATGGCAAAGGACAATATCCTGTCAATGCTCTCCCAGGTTTTATTCTCCTCCCCGCTCTCAAGGACAAGCGTCTTATCCTTTGATGGAGAATAAAGGGATGTATTTGTATCTGTAATTATTATATATGAAGAGAGAGAGGAAACACGCTTACCCACTTCCTCTATTGAGTCCAGGACGAATACTTCTGTTGTCTTACCACCGGCAAGAGCCGAATCAAATAGTTTTCTCATAGGGTCATTCTATTTAATTGCCTCCTTTCTTCCAATATGAAAGAAAGGGATATAGACCAAAGTCTTAAATATGGTGAAAATTTCCCTATGGAATTTTACTTCGACAATGCGGCCACTACCCCTATTTCTCCCCTTGCACTCAAGGAGTATGAGAGGGTATCGATAGAGGTGACCGGTAACCCGTCATCAAACCACCGTCTTGGAGTTAAAGCACATACCCTTCTTGAAGAGAAAAGGGAGTCAATAGCAGCCCTTCTCAATGTTGATAGCAGAAGTCTCATCTTCACTAGCGGTGCAACAGAGTCCATAGCACTCTTCTTCCAGACACTTCTATGGCTGGAGAAAGGTACTGTCATAATCTCAAGAATAGAGCATGAGGCAGTGCAGTCGTGGGCTAAGATACTCAAGAAGTTCGGCTGGAATGTACTCCAAATCCGTGCACGTGGTGGTTTTGTCTCCCCTGATGAACTTAAAGCCTCCCTTACAGAAGATACTAAAGCTGTATTCATCATGAGCGTGAACAATGTCACAGGAGCAATTGAGCCGGTTGAGGAACTTGTGAAGACAGTAAGGGATTATGAGAAGGAGACAAAGAGGAAGATTCTTTTCTTCTCCGACTCTGTCCAGGCACTAGGAAAGACAGATCTCCGTCTCAGAGAGTGGGACGTGGATGCGGCATCCTTCTCTGCACATAAGATTAACGGCCCGAGAGGAATCGGACTTCTATATACAAAAAACCCTGAGCTCATCCATCCCCTTGCCCCGGCAGGCGGACAGGAAAGGGGAAAGCGTGGAGGAACCGAGAACCTCCCGGCCATTGCAGCCTTCGAGGTGGCACTCAAAGAGTGGATGGAAAAGAGGGATGAGAATGAAAAAAAGGCAAGAGCTATAAAGAAATATCTTATAGAAAACCTTCAGGAGGCTGGAATCAACATATTCTCGCCCGAGAACTCATCGCCCTACATACTCTCCATTGAGGGCACTCTCCCCTCTGAAGTCTTTACCCGCATGCTTATGGACAAGGGATTCTGTGTATCCTCAGGATCTGCATGCTCTAACAATGCAAAAGGAAAGAGCGAGAGTATTCTTGAGGCAATGGGCATAAATAACCAAAGGGCAGGAAGGGCTGTGAGAATCAGCCTTTCGAGAAACAGTACAATACAAGAGGCAGAACTCCTCATGAAAGCAATAAAGGAAATAATAAATGGCTAAGCAGCAATATCTGATAAAAGAGGGAGAGATTTCCCTCAAGGGCGGGAACAGGGTTATGTTCGAGCGTAAGCTCAGATCCAACATAAGGGGAAAGATAAAACCCTATGAATGCCATATGGACAAAACCAAGGGCAGAGTCTTCTTATATGTAGATGAGGAATGCCCGAAAGAGAGAATTGAAAAGGCCCTCTCCACCACATTCGGTATTACCGGCTGGGCACCGTCCTTCAAGTGCAAAGATAAATCAATAGAGACCATCCTCGATAAGGTTGACGAAATACTCTCCACAACCAAGCCTTTTGGAGAAACAGGGTCATTCAAAGTTGAAGTCAGGAGGGAGGACAAAGCATACCCGCTCTCCTCACTTGAGGTTGCATGCCGTGTTGCAGATGTAGTCGAGAAATACTATCCCAGTCTTTCAGTCAACCTTAAGCACCCGGACTACACAATTACAGTTGAAATAAGAAACGAGTGTTTCATCTACACCCATTCCGACAAAGGCAGAGGTGGCCTTCCTGTATCGACAGCGGGAAGGGGCATGCTCCTTTTATCGGGAGGTATAGACAGCCCGGTTGCCGGATACCTCATGGCCAAGAGAGGAATGAAACTTGACTGCTGCTATTTCCATGCCTATCCCTACACATCAGAGATGGCACTTGAGAAGGTGAAGAAACTTGCCCAGATTATTGCACCTTATCTCCAGGGGACGAGGCTCTTTGTAGTTCCTTTCACAAAAGGACAGGAATACATAAGGGACCATGCAATAGAAGAAGAGGCAACGCTTATGTTCAGGGCAGCCATGCTTGAGGTGACAGAGCACATTGCACGGGAGAACTATGACACTGCCCTTGTGACTGGAGAAGCAGTTTCCCAGGTAGCAAGCCAGACTCTCGATGCTATGACATTCACAGACAGCATGACAGACATGCTTGTCCTCAGACCGCTTTGCGGTATGGACAAGGAGGAGATTATCGTCAAGGCCAAGGAGATTGGAAGTTATGAGACGTCTATCCTTCCGTATGAAGACTGCTGTGTGGTGTTCTCTCCCAAGCACCCCCTCACCCATCCAGATAAAAAGGAGACCAGGGAACACTACTTCAGCCTCAACATGAAACCGCTCATCGATGAGGCCATAGCAGAGACAGTGTGCTATACCTTCAATGCAAACGGTGAAGAGATAACAAAGAAGGATGAAGAGAATGAAGAAAATTAAGGAGTATTGGTTCATACCTCTCTATCTTGCTATCGCAGTTGCCCTTTATATCATGAGGCCCCTCACCGGGGATGAAATAGTTGCCTTCCCATGGGCTACAGTCTCATATATCTTCATGCTTCTCATAGTGGAAGAAGGAATAAGGAAGGAGAATATAGCACTTCCTGTTTTCCGACTTCTCAACAGCATAAGATCAACTCCTTTTCTGTTCTTTGTCCTCCTCTCATCTACATTCATCCTTTCTCTCCTGATGTTTGACTTCATGGTAGTCCTTATCATGGTACCGTTCACGATAAAACTCCTGAAGGAAAGCAATAAGGAGAAATATACAGCTTTGTCTACTGCATTGATTACCCTCCTGGGCACAATCACATCCCTCTTTACTCCCTTCAGCACAGGAAATCTCTATCTCTTCCTCAACAGGGAGACTCCCTACTCATCGTATATGTCATCCCTTCTCCCGGCATTCTTTATCTCACTTGCCGTCTTTGTCATAGAAGCCTTCATAGCACTGAGAAAAACAAAGGGAGATGAAATATATCTCCATATAGAGGATGAGGACTATTGGGAAAAAGACAGAAAGGGAATCAGAGTGCTTTATGTGGCATTCTTCCTTGTACTTCTCTTCGGCCGAAGGTTCAATACAATAGACCTTCTTCTCGTTGTAGCTCTTGCATTCATCATCCTCGACAGAAAGGTCTACAGAAAAGTTAACTATCCTGTTTTCATCACATACTTTCTGATAACCCTCTCATCATATATTCTTGGTAAGATAATTGAGCCATCCAAGGGAGCAGAATTAGTAACTTCCATCCTCTTTACAAGACTAGGCTCTGAAATTGCATACGGGACAATATCCTCGTCCCTTCCATCCACAGTTCTTTCCTTCTCATTTGCATTCATCTATGCACTAAGGGAGATGAAAGAAAAGAAGAGGGAATTTGTGAAGGATTATGCTCTACTTGCACTCCCCCTTCTTGCTGTCTACATCATTTTCTTCCTTCTTGCATAAAATAACGAGTCAACCTTTCACGCTTCCTGCCGTCAGCCCTGACACAAAGAATCTCTGCAGAAGTATGAAGATGATGACGATAGGAATAAGCGAAAGTATAGACATGGCAAATACATATCCCCACATTGTAAATTGATGTTGCCCGAAGAACCCGGTTATGGCAATCGGGAGTGTTCGGAGGCTGTTGTCATTTATGACGGTATTTGCCCATGGATATTCTTCCCAGGCTGTCAGAAAGTTAAAGATAGAAACACTTGCTATGGAAGTACTGGCCAGAGGCAATGCTATCTTGAAGTAAGTGCCTGTTATGCTCAGTCCGTCTATCTCTGCCGCATCGAGTATTTCATGCGGAATCTTCTCCATAAAACCCTTAATCATAAATGTTGAAAATGGAATAACCCATGCTGTGTAAAACGGAATAAGGCCCCACAGTTTGTTAATCATTCCAAATTTGACTGCCAGTTCAAACTGAGGAACAATCATTGTCGTTCCAGGAATTATCATAGTAAGGATTATGAACCCGAATATAAGTTTCTTACCTTTGAAGTTGAATATGCCAATTACAAAAGCAAGAGCACTGCTTACAAAAGCAGCAAATACGACAGAAAGAATCGATACAATCAAACTGTTGAGGAAGTTAATCATGAACTTACTTTCCGAAAGAATGTATCTGAAGTTTTCCAGCGTTATCTTGTCAAGAGGAGGAAAGAACCTCGGAGGATATTCATATAATGCGCCATTCGGCCTCAGAGCTGTAGAAATCATATAAAGCATCGGGAGCATGCTAATAAGAGATAGAATTACAAGAAAGAAATACCTGAAAAACTTCCCAATTACAATTTTCCTTTTAAGAGATTCATTGGACATTTTCTTACTCATCCTTAGCCTTCATGGCTTTAAACTGAAAGATAGCAAGTATCCCCAGCGTTACTGCAGTAATAAACGACAGTGAGGCAGAATAACCGAAATCCCCAAGGCTAAAGGCCTTGAAGTACATCCAAGTCAGAATGGTGTCTGTCTGGTGTACAGGATTTCCTCCTGTCATCAACTTTATCGATGTAAAAACATTAAATCCTCCGATTGTCAGCATCACCCATGCAAAAAGAATAGTAGGGATGATTGAAGGTATGGTAATGTGTGTGAATTTTCTCCACGATGAACATCCGTCCATATCAGCTGCCTCATACAACTCGACAGGAACCTGTTGGAGTGCAGCAAGAAAGACAACCATATTCCAGCCAACACCTTTCCAAGTACCAAGAATCATTGCAACAGCCAGTCCTGTCCAACGACTGTCAAGCCATGCGACATTACCTTTTGTTATGTGAAGGATTTTACTTAGAAGATAATTGAGCAATCCTTCTGTGTTAAATACATATCGAAATACCAAAGAGGCGATAACCCAACTGGTAATTACAGGAAGATAGTTCAGCACTCTGAAAAATACGCTACCTTTCTTTATTCCATTCAGAAGCCAGGCAACTATAAGGCCCAAGATCATCTGAGCCGGAACCGTAACAAGCGTATAAAGAAGAGTGTTTACAAATGTAATCCAGAAAATATCGTCTGTGAAAACTGCTTTGTAGTTTCCAAAAGCGATGAATTTCTGATTGAAGAACGAACTCAAATTCCAGTCAAAAAAACTCATTACAAAAAGTTTGATAATTGGATAGACGGTAAAAAGAGAGAAGAGAACCAACCCAGGAGCAAGAAGCCCTGCAAGCTCACCTCTCTGTTTCATTGTTTTCACATTCATTATTATGCCTTCAATGGAGCCCGGGTAGCATCCCGGGCTCATTTCTCTCACTTCTTAAGGAGCGCATCCATCTTTACTGCAAGTTCATCCATTGCAACTTTAGCAGATTTAGCTCCCGAAACAACACTGTACATGCTGGCAGTCAGCTCATTATCAATTTCGGACCACGAAGATACTGTCGGACGTGCCTTAGCTGTCTTTATGGCCTCAATAAACGGAGCAAATGACTGGGATTTTACAGTCTCTGTCTCAAGAGCAGCCTTGTTTACAGGAATCTGACTACATTTTGCCATTTCAACCTCAGCAAATTCACTTGTCATGAACTCCATGAACTTCCACGCTGCATCTTTATTTGCCGATGTAAACATAGCGATATCTTCGCCACCCAGAACAGAGACAGATCCTCCGTCCCCGGCCGGAATATATGCAGTCTTGTACTCGACGTCAGGGTAAGCTCCATCAAGCTCAGCTATTTTCCACGGACCTTCCAGCATCATTGCGTAACGATACGTCCCGAAACCGTCTGTCATTGGGATGTCCCCAGAATTAAAACCCGTAAGAGCACCTTCTCCAACGAGGGATGCAAATGTCTCAACAGCTTTAATGGTCTCGGGAGAGTTCACATAACCAGATGCGACAGTCTGGTCATCATTTGTCAGAGAGCCACCAAATGACCAAATGAACGGACAGATATTCCAGCCAGCAAGTGCCGGCTCATTCCATCCCCAGATCTGCTGACCGTTAGCGTTGGTCCCTGCAATTTTTCTTACTGCCGTTACCCACTCATCCATGGTAGTAGGAACTTCAACTCCGGCATCCTTGAGCATTTTAACGTTATAGAATAAGATTTTCGAGTTGGTATTGAGTGCTAAGCCATAATAGTGGCCCTGGATATAAGCTGTAGACATTGCACTGTCTAAGAGCTCTTCCTTTTTAGCTTCAAATCCGTCAATCTCCTCATCAAGTGCGACAAGAATACCCATCCTCTGGAATTCTGGTAGCCATGCAATATCACAGCGAGCTACATCAGGAAGGCTGTTACTGTTGGCACTGATGAGGATCTTGTCATGAAGATCTGCCCATTCATGAGGCACAGCATTGACCTTGATTCCAGGATTTTCCTTTTCGAACTGTGGAATAAGAATCTCATTCAGAGTCTTGTTCTCTGCTGATTCTGCACTGTAATGATGCCAGAAATTGATTGTAACGACATCACTCGATTCTGATGCGCCTCTGGCAAAAAGAGTAGAAATGGTGATAGCAATGATTAACAGGCAAATACCGATTTTTTTCATTTTATCATCCTCCTTTTTAATATTACAAAGGACTTTGCGCCTAACTTCACCGAAGCAGCTTCGCAATAATCCTCATTAGCTTTATTATGGGAAAGCACCGGTTCAAAATCTTTCAGATAAGACAGATCCATGCATTCTTCATTGTCAGAAATGTTCATCACCAAAAGCATTGAACTGTTTTTAAGAGCAAATACCCTTCTTCTCTCATCCTTTAAAATTACATCTATGTGTCCTTGAGCAAGTTCTTTGTTTCCCTTTCTCAATGCGATAATATTCTTGAAAAAGATAAACAGGGACCTGTCCTGTTTGTCACCCCACAGCATCCCCCTTCTGCAGTCCGGATCATTACCGCCTTCAAGTCCGACCTCATCTCCATAGTATATTGCAGGGGAACCTGGAAGAAAAAACTCCATAGCTATTGCACATCTGAGCATATCTCTGTCGCCTCTTAAAGCAGTGAGAATCCTCTCAGTATCGTGACTTCCCAGAAGATTGTAATTTGCCCTGTTAACGCACTCAGGATATTTCATATACATCTCTCCCAACGTAGAAAAGAAGAAATCTATCGAACTCTTACCAGTAAAGAATGATATAAAAGCATCACGGAAAATGTAGTTCATGGTTGAATCTAAAGCCAGACCATCCCCTATCAGTGCAAATGCATCTCCCCAGGTTTCCCCTATAAGGACGGCCTCCGGATATTCTTTTTTAACTGCATTACGGACTCTGGTCCAAAGTGATGGCGAAATTTCATCCGCAACATCAAGTCTCCATCCATCAATTGAATACTCTCTTATCCAATAGAGCATCACATCAATTATATACCTCTGGACATTTTCATTTGCAGTGTTCAACTTAGGCATCGGTCCATAATCACCAACACACTCATAACTTAACGGATTATCTTCTATCGGGAGAGAATGGACAAAATACCAGTCCAGGTATTCCGAGTCCTTCCCCTTCGCAATTATATCTCTGAAGGCAAAAAAGGATCTCCCTGTATGATTAAAGACCCCATCCAGAATAATCCTGATTCCTTTACTGTGAAGGGAGGTAACCAAAGACTTTAGATCATTTTCCGTACCGAAATCAGAATCAAGCTGGAGGTAGTCTGTTGTAGCATATTTATGATTGAACTCTGCTTTGAATATCGGGCACAAATACAAAGCAGTAACTCCAAGTTCAGAAAGGTAATCAACCTTCTCAAGTATTCCTCTAAGTGTTCCTCCAAATTTCTCATATGGACCTTTAGGGACGGAATCCCAGTTGACTAACCCTTCTTTGGAAATCCCCTCTCCACGGTTAAATCTGTCAGGAAATATCTGGTACCAGATAGCACTCTGTGCCCAACCGGGAGTTGAGACATAATCTCTCTCGCCTACACACAGATAGTTGAATTCATCACCATCTACATATTCATCCGACACACCCTTGTTAGTAAGATATGTCCTGTTCCCACTGCTGTCGCAAAGAGAAAAGTAATACTTTATATAGTGTACAGGCTCATCAAATAGTATTGTCTTTGAGAAATCCTCACGGGAAAAACCAGAATAGCTTTTTTTGAGTGATGCTTCCTTTCTAGGTGTGGTGTTACGCTTCCAATAGATAACAGTTGCAGACTGTATATCGTCATTTGCACTGTAAAATCTGAAGAAAAGCTCATTCCTGGAGACAGGATATATGAACTCCCTTGTCGGCCTGTGGAATATTGCAGCTTTATTCATTTTTGCACTTCCCTGTAGATAATCTTTCTATGATTGACGTTGAAATAAGTGTCTGGTTATTAGAACTCTTTCCTTGTATCTTCTGGATAAGCGTTGATGCAGCTGTTTCTCCCTGAGCAAGAGTATCTACAGAAACCACCGACAGAGGTGGCTCCATGTATTCTGCAAGCGGATAATTATCGAATGTTATAATCCCAATATCCTCGGGAATGGAAAGGCCTTCAGTTCTGACTGCTTTTATGAATGCATAGGCAGATCTGTTATCGTTACAAAGAACTGCATCAACTTTCTCATTTCTGATAATTTCTGAAGCTCTAGTACTTAATGCCTCTTTATCTCCGTCTTCTGCAAAAACCATTGATGGGTCTTCAATGAGGGAGCTAAATCCTTCAATTCTCTTTCGCGTAAACAGCTGTTCTTTATTTCCACCAAAGAAACAAATCCTTTTATATCCACAATTTTTGAGATGCTCAACGGCAAGTCTGCCTCCTTGGTAATTGTTGATATCTATCCAACTACATAGCTCTGGACATTCCAAAGGCTCACCCAGCACTACATATGCTATCTCATCTCTGTTTAGCTTTTTTATTATATATGCATCAGCTATACTTGACGGGATAATGATTCCGTCTGTCTTCTTTTCAAGTATCAACGACTCAATTGCACTGTCTATCTCATCGTCTTTGTACCCTGAAATCAGAAGATTATAGCCACTTCGCTGTGCCTCACGCTCAATACCGAATACACTGTGACTAAAAAACATATTTGAAAAATTTTCAGGTTTGTTTTCCGCATCAATCAATAATGATATAGTCCGGCTACTTCCATGCGCCAGAGAACGAGCAATCGAATTTGGATGATAGTCCAGCTCACTCATTGCATTGTAGATTTTTTCTTTCGTTTCCGAACTTATCTTCGCTGTACCATTTATTACCCTGCTTACCGTCGAAGGAGAAACACCTATTCTTTTTGCTATATCATTAATTGTTGTCGCCATACTTTCTCCATGCAAGCGGTTGTATTAAATAATTTATTAAAATATTAAAATAAACAAATACACTTACCCACACATAATGCAACCGCTTGCATTAACATAATAAACCATTCTTTCATGGTGTCAACATACAAATTCGATTTTTCAATTCTCTAATAAACCCGCTTTCCCTAATACTTCAGACATCCTATCGGGACAACATAGACTCCGTCTTCCCTCCTGTG
>CAVIAZ010000044.1:0-13517 GCA_963640795.1 bacterium
CGTTGTTGCCGTCCATGGATTTCATTTTTCTCACCATGAAAGAGCCTCCTTGACAATTAGTCCAGACATATGTCTGTTAGGGAATATCAAAATAGTGGCAAACAAAGAAAAGGACATAGTGTCCTAGTCCTCCTCTGCTGCACCACTCAAGGATAACCCCAAATAAATGACTTTTCAACATATATGCTATTTTTTTACTGACTGAATAAGGATATTCAAATTTGTATTTTTAAGTGGTTATGCAGGTGGTAATTCATTTATGGTAAAGAAAAAGAGCACCCAGCGGTGCCCTTTGTCAATTCTTCTTTCCGAAGTAGCGTTCAAGAAGTCCCTTGAAAGCTTTGCCGTGCCTTGCCTCGTCACGTGCCATCTCGTGGACAGTGTCGTGGATAGCATCCAGATTATACTTCTTGGCAAGTTTTGCCAGTTCGTTCTTGCCACTTGTTGCACCGTTCTCTGCATCAACTCTCATTTCGAGATTCTTCTTTGTTGAAGGTGTGATGACTTCTCCCAGGAGTTCGGCAAACTTGGCTGCATGCTCTGCTTCCTCGTATGCTGCCTTTTCCCAATACAACCCGATTTCAGGGTAACCTTCCCTGTGTGCGACACGAGCTGCGGCAAGGTACATTCCCACTTCGCTGCATTCACCTTCAAAGTTGCATCTGAGGCCGTCTACAATTTCTTTTCTTACTTCTTCCGGTACATCATCGGAGAATACCTTTCCAACTCCCACAACGTGTTCAGCTGCCCAGCTCATCTCCTCTTCCTGCAGTTTGAACTTCTCTCCCGGAACCTTGCATACCGGACACTTCTCAGGTGGTTCTTCTCCCTCATGTACATATCCGCAAACCGGACAGACCCATTTCTTCATAAGTTTTCCTCCGTTTAATATTCTTATTAGTAAAGATTATCATTAAGAAGATATTGTGTAAAGATGCAATCTCCACATTCTCTACACTTTCGGGAAGGGAAAAAAGGTTACCTTTATTTGCGGAGGCGCTATGGCTAATTTACCCATTTTGTCGGACATCGAATTAAAGAAGAAGGAACTTGCACAGAGGATGGAGAAACAGATGAGGGCCAGGCTCCAGAGTTCGACTTATCCGCTCCGGGCACTTCTTTCCTATTACAGGTCGGCAATGATGGAGGTTGAGACCAAGTTCAAGGTCCTTGACGAACAGTTTTCCCTTTCCTATGACCGTAACCCGATAGAATCGATATCTACAAGGCTAAAGAGCATTGACCAGATATATGACAAGGCCAGGCGGAAGGGGATTCCCCTCACTCTCAGCGACATCGAGGCAAATATATACGATATAGCCGGAGTCAGGGTAGTCTGTCCCTTTGAGACAGATATATACATGCTAAGAGAATCGATTCTCTCACATGACGACGTTACTCTCTTCGAAGAACGGGATTACATAAAAAACCCGAAGGAGAGCGGGTACCGCAGTCTCCACCTTATTGTTGAGGTCCCGATCTATCTCGATAAGGGAA
Organism: bacterium; assembly: GCA_963640795.1. GTDB lineage: Bacteria > Spirochaetota > Spirochaetia > Sphaerochaetales > Sphaerochaetaceae > Ornithospirochaeta. The sequence goes on from CAVIAZ010000044.1 coordinate 1,498, forward strand.
AACGGCAGATGAAGGTTGAAATCCAGCTCAGGACAATGGCCATGGACCAGTGGGCATCACTTGAACACCGTCTTATGTACAAGAAAGATATCCCGGGGGATGTTGCGGCAGAGCTGAGGAAGAAACTTCTCGAGTGTGCAGAGCTGAACAGAAAACTCGATAAGGCAATGCAGGAAGTCAAGGATGTGACTGATCTTTATATCTCCGAAAATTAAACCGCTTCTGCAGTGTGTTGGTAAAATGTGCGTAGAACGCAGTTCTTACACTTGGTATCATGAACTACAACTCCCATGCGGTGGACAAACCCGTCCTATGGAAGTGGTACTCGTCTCACTGCATAGTCCTTGTCTAACCCAGATTTTCCAACACGGTGCAAAATGTCAAAAAGAGGCAAATGCTTCAGCTGAGGAGTCCTTCAATGACCTTTCCGTCGATGTCTTCCATCCTAATGCCGAAGAGCGAGAGTATTGTCGGAGCTTCGTCAACCATACGTGCCCACGGAATTCTTCTTCCGTTTACAGCTCTCTTTCCTGTGACAGCAAACGGTGGCTTCGGACCCCTTTCGGGAGCATAGCCGTGTGTTGAGTATGATATCCTATGTTCATCTGCTTCCTTCCTTTCCATAAGGACAGGGAGGAAGGGGGAGTATGAGAAGATGAGTCCGTCAGAGCTCTCGAGCACAAGTGAGAACGGCCCGGAGAGATGATAGATCTCTTCTGCCTCAAAGTCAGTCATGATGCGGCTTATCGTCTCCGGATATTCTTCCTGTATCTCCCTAAATACTCTCAAAGCTTCCTTTTCGCTTATTCCCTTTAGGAAAACAGGAGACGAAAATGATGCAGGATGACAGATAATCCTGTAATCCTTTATCTTTCCGTTCTCTGCTGTTATATAACCCATGTCGAGAAGGACGCGGTTAATTGAAAAGACTCTCTTTACATCCATCTGGCCATGGTCACCGAGAAGGAAGAATGTTGTCTCATCATATGTCCCGGCTTCCTTCAAGGCTTCAATTATCTTTCCCAGTGCTTCATCTATGAAGTCATAGGCATCAGTGAGTACCAGGGGAGAAGATCCCCGTTCATGCTTTTTGTGGTCAATATAAGAGAGATGGATAAGCGTCAGATCTGGTTTGTAGTTTCTCATGATATCTATGGCAGAGTGTAAAGTGATAAGGTCATAGAAAGGTTTTGTTGTGTCTTCCAGGTAGTGTCTATTCCTTTCAAAGACAGACCACGCCTCAGAAGATACTGCCTTTCTGTACATCTCCTCTATGTCTGATGTATTGCGGGTGGGCCATATTTCGGGGATTGTGTATTTTGCATTTCCGCCGGCCAGGGTAGGCCATCCGCAGGAAGCAGTTATAAGACCGTTTTCATTTGCCAAATCTATCACTGTTTTCTTTTTATGGTATTTACCCCACCAGAACCAGTCATTATCATCTTTGGTAATATCGAGTATCTCATTGTGGAAGATACCGTTTCTGTCAGGGTAGCATCCCGTGACTATTGCAGCGTGGCAGGGGTATGTGTATGTCGGATAGACACAGTGTATATTCTCGACAATTGCAGCTGAAGAGAGAAGGGAAGCTGTATTTTTTCTCTTTCCCAGCTCCTTGAGATCTTCTCCTGTCATTGCATCTATGCTGATTACCACAGCCTTATTTTCTGACATCTCTCCCTCCGTTTAACCTGAAGAAAATGTGCTGGGGAAGCTCATGGACAAGAAGTATCCCCAATACGATTCCGAGACATGCCTTGAGGGCATTGTTCCCGCTTATGAGCGCCTTGTCAGCCTGCTGGGAGACAATGTAATAGACTGTCCAGTATATGTCTGCTCCGGGGACGAGAGTGAAGATTCCGGCTACCAGAAATATAATCTCCGGGGCCTTCAGTCTCACAGCAGAGAGACGGGACAGGAATGTGACAATGACGGAAGCAAGGAAGATTGCGAATGCCATTCCTATAGAGGGAAGTGAGAAAGCATATACTATCCAGCCTATAACTCCGATAAGACCGCATGTAAGCCAGTATTTCGGCGGGATATTATACAGGACAGAGAATGCTATTGTTCCAAAAAATGATGCAAGAATCACATACCAGCTCATAGACTCAAACCTCCCCTTATCCTGGAGTAGAAGGCAAGCACAGCTCCGACCCCGGTTGCAATGCATATGAAGACAAAGAGGGAGTCAAGAAGGCGCACGACCCCCGAAAGGTAGTCCCCCTTTGCTATGTCCCTTATTCCGTTTACAAAACTCACACCAGGTATGAGGGGGATGATGGAGCCGGCTATCATTGCATTCATGTTCTCACTCAGTCCATAGTGATGAAAGAGGAGACAGATTACCGTCACAAGGGCAGAGCCTAGAAGGTTACTTGTCATCTTCGAGAGATATTTCTTTGCAATGAACTGCAGAAAAAGTCCGAGGATGAAGCCTGCCGTAAGAGCTCCGACTGAGTCAGTGAGCCTGCCGTTGTAAAGGAATGCGAATGCGCCGGACCCGAGTGCAGTTGCACCGACAAGCAGCCAGCTCGGCTCATCATGAAGATGGTCGATTCTCACCAGTTCTGCCTTTACTTCCTCAAGTGTGTATCTGTCACAGCATATCTCGCGCGAGAGCTGGTTGATGGCAATGACCTTTGCAAGGTTCGCCTTGTTGCTCGGGATGAATTTGACTCTCCCGAAGCTGTTTCCGTTCTGGTCCTGTGCACTGGAGAGTATGCCGTTGGTCAGAACAAAAAAATCGCCGTCACTCATCCCGTAATGTGAGGCAATCCTTATAAGTGTATCTTCGACCCTGAAGGTTTCCGCCCCGTTCTCGAGCATTATCCTACCGGCCTCCGTGCATATACTTAAGATATCTGAAAGTTTACCGTCCATAACAAACATACTATTCAAAGATAAGAGAAATGATAAGTCAACAGAGCAAGTAAAGCAGGGCTGTCCGCCCTGCCTCTGTCATATGTTTCTTTTCCCGTCTTCAGTTACTCTCTTTATATGTCCGGCGAGTTCTTCCGAAAGAAGAGAAATGTCCTTAAGTCTCCATCTCCAGTTTCCGGATTGAGTTCCCGGCGTATTTATCCGCGCTTCCTCACCTAGTCCCAGCCAGTCGGGAAGGGGAACAATCATCATGTAAGAGCGGCTGTCCATTCCGCTTTTAATGATTGCGTCCCCCAGGTCCTTCCTGTCTTTTACATCCAGACTCGACATGGCATATTCAACACTCTCAGAGTTAATTGGATCTTCAATCCAACCTTTGAGTGTACTGTTGTCGTGTGTACCTGTGAAGCATACAGAATTCTCCGGGTAATCCTTTGTCTCTCCCTGGCCTTCTTCCCTGTCATCGAAGGCAAACTGGAGTACTTTCATCCCCGGCCATCCTGATGCTTTGAGGAGGGCTGCAACACTCTCTGTAAGGTACCCCAGATCCTCAGCTGTGAATGCGATATTGGGGAAAGATCTGTTAAGAGTATCGGTAAAAGCCCTTCCCGGACCTTTGACCCATCTGCCGACCCTGGCTGTGGTAGCCCCATACTTTACAGCGTAATAACTGTCGAGACCTCTGAAATGGTCAAACCGCAATACATCATACAGCTTTCCCTGGGCAGCTATTCTTCTTCTCCACCATTCAAAGCCGTCTTCCTTCATTCTCTCCCAATTGTAGAGCGGATTGCCCCAAAGCTGTCCGTCTTTGTTGAAGTAGTCTGGCGGAACTCCGCTGACTTCTGTTGGAATGCAATTCTCGTCAAGCTGGAAAAGCTCCGGGGAAGCCCAGACATCCTGGCTGTCCGGTGACACATAAATCGGTATGTCCCCGATAATCCCGATACCGTTCTTCTTCGCATAGGCCCTGAGTTCATTCCATTCTAAAGCGAATAGGAATTGGATGAATACGAAGAAATCAATGTCGTCCTTCAGTTCGGTTCTGTAACTATCGAGGGTGGCTTTATCTCTTTTAAGAGCTTTTCTGTCCGGCCATGATGTTAGACCTGCCATACCGAAATGTCTCTTAAGTGCCATGAAGAGGGCATAGTCATCAAGCCATGACTTGTTCTCCTCTTCAAATCTCCTCAGTTCTTTTGTGTATCTCTCACGTCCTCTCATAAATGCAATGTGGAGGACATCAAAACGGGAGGAGTAGATTGCACCGTAATCGACCTGGGAGGGATCATCGCCCCAATATTTTGACTCCACTTCTTCTCTCGTCAGCAGACCATCTTCAATAAGAATGTCCAGGTCTATGAAGTATGGGTTTCCGGCAAAAGAGGAGAGTGACTGGTAAGGAGAGTCTCCGTAGCTTGTCGGCCCCAGGGGGAGAATCTGCCAATACCTCTGGTTGCTTTTTTTAAGAAAATCTATAAATTCATACGCACTTTTTCCCATCGTTCCAATTCCATAGGGGGATGGAAGGGAAAAGAGTGGCATCAATATTCCCGAATATCTTTTTTTCATCTTTTTCTCTCTTCAAATACCGCCCCTTCCGGGCGGCATATAAAATATAAGGTGAGGTAATCAGCCCTTGACAGCACCAGCGGCAACACCCTTGATGATGTACTTCTGGCAGCAGAGGTAGAAGGTGATCACCGGAACGATTCCTACAAGAATCATTGCCATGGTTGCCCCAAGGTCAACCTTGCCGTAGCTTCCCTGCAGATACTGTATATGGATAGGTATTGTCATGTACTTGTTTCTGTCCAGGACAAGGTACGGCAGGAGATAGTCGTTCCAGACCCACATTATTTCAAGGATAGCCACGCTTATGAGAGTTGGCTTGAGAACCGGGAGAACAATTGTAAAGAAAGTTCTCACTGGGCCGCAACCGTCAATCGTAGCTGCTTCTTCCATCTCAAGCGGAACGCTCTTCACAAAACCGGCAAACATGAATATAGCAAGTCCAGCTCCGAAGCCAAGATAGACTACCGGGATGGTGAACGGTGTGTTCAGCTTCAGTGAGTCGGCAGTGCGTGAGAGTGTGAACATCACCATCTGGAACGGGACGACCATCGAGAATACACAGAGATAGTATATTATCCTGGAAATCTTCGAGTCTATTCTCGAAATGTACCAGGCACTCATCGATGTGCATAGGAGGATGAGGAATGTGGATGAAATTGTAATGAAGAATGAATTGAATACACTCTTCAGGTACGGATAGTTACCCGCATTCGCTCCATTGACGAAATTGCTCATTCCTGCCCACATTTCACCGAATGGGAGGTCAAATGTGTTTGTCTTTACATACGTGTTTAGCTTGAAGGAGTTCACAAGCACAAGGAAGACCGGGAAAACCCACACAAGGGCAAGGAGAACAAAGATGCATGTTAGTATGTTAAGTTTTATTTTTTCACTTCTGAGACTAGACATTACTGCTGTACCTCCTTCTCTCTGGTGAATTTAAGCTGCAACAGACCCAATGCCGCAACAAGTATGAAGAAAATCACAGCCTTTGCCTGTGCAGTTCCACGGGCATTAGCGTTACTTCCGTAGAATGTCGAATAGATGTTGAGAGCGAGCATCTCAGTTGTCTTGATGACAGATCCGTCTTCCTTGAAAATGAAGGGCTGCCCTCCGTTGAGTGCAAGATTCTGGTCAAAGAGCTTGAAGCCGTTTGAGAGTGAAAGGAAGGTGCAGATGGTAATTGAACTCATCACATTCGGTATCGTGATCTTTATAAGTGTCTGCCACTTCGTAGCTCCGTCAATCTCGGCAGCTTCCATCATATCTTCCGGAATAGCCTGAAGACCGGCGATGTAAATAATCATCATATAGCCAATCTGCTGCCAGCACATCAGAATCACGAGCCCCCAGAATCCCATTGTGGTGCTCATCAGAATGGATGTGTTGAAAGCGGACAGTATGCCGTCGAAAATCATTGACCAGATGTATCCCAGGACAATACCCCCGATAAGGTTCGGCATGAAGAAGACTGTCCTGAATATGTTGCTCCCCTTCATCTTCTGTGTAAGTGCAAGAGCAAGAGCAAATGCAAGTACATTTATGAGGACGACAGAAACAATTGTGTAGAGAGCGGTATACCAGAAGGCATGCATGAATGATGCATCCTGGAATGCTTTTATATAATTAGAGAATCCTACCCATTTTGCATTGGATGTAATTCTGAATTGGCAGAATGAAAGATAGATACCCTGTATGAAGGGCCATACGAAGCCGATGAAAAAACAGATGATTGTAGGCCCCATGAAAAGCGGGAACCATTTTTTAATCGGTTTCTTGATAAGTGTGGAGCTCAAGCCCCCTTCCACTTTGTGTTTTCTTTTTGGTTTTGAAGCCATATCTAATCTCCTGTAGAGATAATTACCAGTTTGGTTATGAGTTAAAAAGATAAAAGAAAAGGGCGGGAATGAGCCCGCCCCCTGAAGAGCTTAATGCTCCTTTGCGTACTGTGTAGCCCATCCCTGGACGAAAGCAGTCTTGACAAGTTCCCATGTAGCATCGCTTGGAGCGTTGTCGTACTGGTTCATTGCAGAAACAAGACCTGCTCTCCAGTCGTCAACAGCTGGAGTATAGTTGAATGCCCATGTCATGACATACTTTCCTGCCTTGCTGTAGTCGTTAGCTGCATCAAGGAAGACGTTTCCGCTTGCTGCGGATTTCTTATAAGGAATAGCACCGAATGTCTTGGCAAGCATCTCGGTTCCTGTCTTGGAAGTGACCATCCAAACCATGAAGTCCATAGTTGCCTGGATATCTTCCTTCGAAGCGTTCTTGTTGATAGCCCAGCAGTTCTCTGTTCCGCAGTTGAGACCTGCATTCTCTTCACCTGCAACTCCGCAATAGAAAGGAATCATTGTCAGAGAAGCAGAATCGAGGCCGTAGTTGTTTGTAAGAGCATCATATTCCCAGCTTCCGTTCTGGTAGAATACTGCCTGCTTCTTTCCGAATTCAGCTTCAGCATCGTATCCGCCTGTAGCAAGGGATGACGGAGCATAAGCGCTGTTGTTGATATAGAGATCCCAGAGGTTCTTGAAGTTGTCAAGATAAGCGCCTGTGATTGTTGCAGGCTGAGGACCAGCTGTCCAGCCGTTGTCTCTTGCTTCATAGTAGAGGGCAGCGTTAGCGAGGTGGCCTGTGAATCTCCAGCTTGATGAACCGTCCATGCCGCTTGATGTGAATGCATCAAAACCGAGCTCGGAAGCTCTAGCGTGGATGTCTTCAGCGATCTTCTTGAGAGAAGCGAAGTTTGTGATATCGTCAACAGAGTAACCTGCCTTTGCAAGCAGTTCCTTGTTTACGATGATACCGAAACATTCATAGCAATATCCGATTGAGCAGAGTTTTCCGTCTGCATCATAAAGGTTATAAGCATCTGTTGTGAGCTCATTAGCAATTGCTGTTCCTGTGAGGTCATAGCAGAAATCGCCCCATGTTGAAACTGCACCCTGGTTACCTACGACAAAGAGGGTAGGAGCTTCACTCTTGTCCATCTCAGCTGTGAGAGTTTCGTTGTACTTTCCGCTTGCTGCTGTGACAACCTTTACCTCAACACCTGTCTCAGCTGTGTAGGCTGCTGCAAGTTCCTGCAGAGCTGCATCTGATTCCGGCTTGAAGTTGAGCCAATAAACTTTTCCCTTCTTAGCCTGTTCTGCTGCACCCTGTGCGAACACACCTGTTATTGCAAGTGCGAGAACAAGAAGGATAACTGTAAACTTTTTCATATGTTACCTCCAAAATCCACGGCATACCCCGAGGATTAAATTTACGTTTTCTTAGATTATATTACACCGGTTTAGTAAGAAAGCAAGTTAATTTTGAATGACTTTTGCTAAATCGGTAAACTTTTTAATTTATTGATTAAAACATAAAAAATTTAATCAAAAATTGCTTAAATGATTAAAATTGCGTTAAATGACAAAAAAGACTGTTTTTTATTCTGTCTAACCAGTTTACCGGGTATGTAAATTGAGTTAGATTTCAGTTGTCTCTGTGGCTGTTCCACAGAAGTTGAAAATAGTCCAACACAAGATGAAAATAGGGAGTAGAATGGATATAGCTAATTTTATACTGATTTGAGGAAAACATGAGATTAACTGAAAGACAACAAAGAATCTATGACGGGAAGGAAGGAGACGTGAAGGCCAAAGTCATGAAGACTCTCGTAATGTATGGAGAGACCTTCGGGGCTGAGGACATGCTTGACATAACAGGTGAGTACGGCCACCTTGTCACATCCTTCGGTTTATCTGTGATGAAGCCGGTTTATGAGCTGATGGACACTCTCATCCGGGGAGGTGCGGTTTCAAGCCAGAAGTTCACAGTCGACCCGATGCCGCTTGAGAAGTGTGTTCCGAGGAATCTTATCCAGAACATCTTCTTCAAGGTTATGTATTCAAAGCAGAAGGAGTATGACGAACAGCTGAAGAAACTTGGAATACTCTCCTGTGATTCCTATACCTGCACATGCTACATGGACGAGGTTGGAAATATCCCCCGCGAGGGTGATATCCTCTCCTGGGCTGAGAGTTCTGCTGTTGTCTATGCTAACAGTGTTCTCGGGGCAAGGTGTAACCGTAACAGCGGTATACTCGATCTCTTCGGCTCCATTGTCGGGTGTGTTCCTAATTTCGGACTTCTCACCGATGAAGGGAGAAAGGCAACCTGGATAGTTGAAGTCAGGACGACCGGAAAGCCAGAGGCACAGCTTCTTGGATCTGCTATCGGTATGAAGGTGATGGAGGAAGTTCCGTATGTGATTGGACTCGACAAGTATTTTACTTCTCTTGATGATGAGGCTAAAGCTTATCTCAAGGATTTCGGTGCAGCTACGGCTTCAAACGGTGCCGTGGGACTTTACCACATAGAGAACCTTACTCCTGAGGCGAAGAAGGAGGGAAGGAACCTCCTTCAAAAGGGCTATAAGACCTATGTCATTGATGACAATGAACTTGAGAGAGTCGAGAAAAGCTATCCTGTAATCTGGAAGGACAGAAATGCAAAGCCGAAACTTGCATTCATAGGATGCCCCCATCTCTCGCGTGAGCAGCTTGTATCATGGAGCGAACGCATTGACTCATCTCTCAGAAAGATGGGGAGGACCCGCGTTGAGATTCCGACTGTCATGACTGCGGCTCCCCCTGTCATGGAGGCGTTCAAGAAGACTGAGGAGGGAAGAAGACTTGAAAAAGAGGGTGTCATCCTCAGCCATATCTGCCCATTGATGTACATGAATAACCCCAAATGCGGTAGCATGCCGGTAATTACATGTTCGAACAAGCTCAGGACATATACATCATCCCGCTTCTATAAGGAGGATGAACTTCTCAATATCATCACAGGAGGTCAGAGATGAAGAAGTCGTTTAAAGGAAGAACGGTCGTAAAAGGCTCTGTTGAGGCTGTCGCACTTGTCAGCAGGAACGGGTTCAACACGCTTGCATCCTATCAGCACTCCCTTATGTTTGGTGATAAGGAAGGTAAGTGCTCGGACCAGAACAATCCCGATATATATAATAAGCCTATGGCCGGGAGTGCACTTTGCATGCCTCAGACAATCGGCTCGACGACCGGAGGACTTGTCCTCTTCTGCGCGGCAAGCATGAAGCGCCAGCCTAAGTGCCTGCTTTTCTCAAAGCCTATAGATTCCCTTGCAGCTGCAGGAGCTATCCTCAGTGACGTATGGACAGATGAGAGCATGCCTGTTGTTGATAATCTCGGCCAGGAGTTTCTTGACTATGTCCGAACAGGGGACAGAATCACTGTCCATGAGGACGGGACAGTCGAAGTGGAAAGATAAAAAGAAAACCCCCATCAGAAAATTTCCGGTGGGGGCTATTCTTCAGACTCAATCTGTTAGATTTTCATTGCAACTTCGTATGCACGCCATATAACTGACCGCAGGTTTCCGACCTTGAGACAGTCTCCGACAAGGTGTACTTTGCCTTCTGTCGTCAGCGGGGCCGGGATATAGCCGGCAGAGGAGATGACGCTGTCACATCTGATGATTATCTCACTACCGTTCTTTGTTTTGCACACAATTGCTCCGTCCCTGACTTCAGTGAGTGTCGTCTCAAGATACACTGGAATCTTATTGAGTTCAAACCATTCCCTGAGGTATGAACTGTTGGCAAGACAGACTCCCTTCTGCTTGATAAGGTCATCCAGCATCTCGACAATGATAGGTTTCTTCCCCTGGAGTGCAAGCTCGTAAGCTATCTCACTTCCGGTAAGCCCTCCGCCTATGACAGCAACAGTTTCCCCGACCGGTGTGCCGGTGAGGAACTGACATGCTTCGATTGTCTTCTCGAATCCCGGAACCTTTTTGAGGTATCTTGGGGTGCTTCCCGTTGCGATGATGTATTCGTCTGCTTTTACATCCTTTATATCCTTCACTTCTGTATTGAGGTTGACAGTTATGCCGTTTTTTTCAATCTCCCGCCTGTACCAGGAGAGAAGATCCCTGAGTTTTCCCTTGTAGGACTCAGCAGAAGCAGCAACGAATGTGCCTCCAAGGTGGTCATTCTTCTCATAAATGACTGGATTGTGTCCGCGTTTCTTCAACACAAGTGCACTCTCCATTCCTCCGATTCCACCTCCGATTATTGCAACATTCTTCGGCCTGGAAGTCTTTGTAATCCTGTGCTTCTTCCATTGCATTGTCTCGGCATTGACTGCACAGCGTGCAAGATGGAGAGAGTCACTGAGGTCCTGGTCATTCGGTACTCCCTTGTAGTGGCACATGTTGAAGCATCCATTGTGACAGAGAATACATGGTCTGATATCATCCGGTCTCTCTTCAATGAGTTTTGTAACCCACTCCTGGTCGGCAAGGAATGGCCGTGCAAACCCCGCTCCGTCCAGTTTTCCTTCCTTTATTGCCTCTGCAGCAACAGCCGGGTCAAGACGTCCTGCGGCAATCACCGGGATATTCACAAATTCTTTTATATGCTCGACATCCTGGAGGTTGCAATTCTCCGGCATATAAATTGGAGGATGTGCCCAATACCATGCATCATATGTTCCGTTATCACAATTGAGGGCGTCGTAGCCAGCCTCCTCAAGGTACTTTGCTGCCTTCTCGCTCTCCGCCATATCTCTTCCAACTTCAATGTAATCCTCTCCCGGAAGAGCACCTTGCCTGAAGCCTTTTGTCTTACTGACTACACTGTACCTGAGGGAGACAGGGAAATCTTCCCCACACGCTTTCTTGATTGCCTTGACAATTTCAACTGCAAAGCGGTACCTGTTTTCAAAGCTCCCGCCATACTCGTCCGTGCGCTTGTTGACATAGCCGAGGGTGAACTGATCAAGAAGATACCCCTCATGGACAGCATGAATCTCGACTCCGTCAACTCCTGCTTCTTTGAGAAGTCTAGCACTCTCTGCAAAGGAGTAAATCATGTATTGGATCTCCTTCTTCGTCATCTCCCTGGACGGCACCTTGTCGGACCATCTGTTCGGAGAAGGGGAGGCGGATGCAGTAATCTTATCAAGATTCATGAAAGGCTTACTCAATACATTGAGAACCGGGTTTGTATAAAGCTTCTCCATCATTTGTGATATCGTGAACGATCTTCCAAAACCTGCAGTGAGCTGTACAAAGAGTTTTGCTCCAGTCTTATGGAACTCAGGCATCCACTCTGCAAGCTTCCTGTACATTCCCTTGTTCTTATGGAGCCACTGCCCGAACATCGGGTTATAGACAGGCTGGCATCCGGGAAGTACAAGGCCGCAATTGTTCTTTGCAACACGGAGGATGAACTCAGCGCCGTCCTTGTCGAAATGGTTCTTTTCCATCCATCCGAAAAGGTCGGTTCCTCCCATACTCGTCAATACGATTCTGTTCTTGATTTCACATGAACCTATCTTCCATGGGGTAAATAGCGGGTTAAGTCTGCTGTCCATATTAAGCTCCTTATTTCTGTCAGGTTTTCTCTATTTTAACCCATGAATAACAATATGGGTAAATAAATATCGGAAAAAGTTCATCCCTCTGATATTGAGTCTGGAAGGGGTGTGTGTAATAATAAAAATAGAAATTGCATTCGATTGCAAAATCAACAA
>CAVIAZ010000045.1:0-13072 GCA_963640795.1 bacterium
CCGGGAGAAGAAGAGCCTGAAAGTGAAGATTCCTTTGTTCTTCCGACAATAGATAATGATGAGAAGCCACTCGATACCAATGCATGGCTGAGTGACTTTTTGGGGCTTAACGATATTGGCATGGATGATGACCTTCCTGCCGTTGAATCTCTCGATACGGTGACTGATGAAACACCACAAGAAGATGATAAGCTTCCAGAAGCCGTAGCTGAAGATGAGAAAGAGGGCGAAGAGGAAGAACAAACTTCAACTTCAGAGCCCGATGATGAGGGTGAGCACCAGGTGCTTTCGATGGAAGAACTGGAGGAAGAGCCTGCTCCACTTCCCGTAATTGAGGAGGAGGAAGAGGAGATTAATGCCACAGGCATAGTCTACGACATCTACAAAAGGCTGGGATCTTCATCTGTATTTGCTTCTTTCGTGAAGGATTCAACAGCTGAGACAATCGAGGAACTTGAGAGTGTCATACAGAATTGCTGGGAAAGGATGCAGGGAGAGAAAAAGGACAAGATCTTCAACTGTCCGGAATATTCCCTCTCGATTATCCTCTCACATGATGCACTCAGAGATGACCTCAGACGCTCTGAACTTATAAACAACGCAGGCGGTGTGATGTATGCCAGGGGAAAGGATTCCTGGACGGCTGTAATTATCTACATTGACAGTGAATACATGCTGGATGATGCAATGGAGAAGTCCCTCACTAGGGAGAGTTTCTCTACTTCAGACTGGAAGAGGGTTGTGTATATCGGTGAGCAGATGAGGAAGAGGTGATTATGGATACTCCCGGGCTTGAAAAGCGTCTCTCTGCCGCCATCCGTATTGCTTCCATGGCTTCTGATTTTCTTCTCTGCCATGAGAAGATGCGCTTCGAGATAGAAAATAAGGCAGATAACGACTATGTCACCAGTGCCGACAAGGCGGTTGAGAACCTGATTCACAGTGAACTTGAGAAGGAGTTTCCCCTTGACGGCTGGTACGGAGAGGAGAGCGGAGAGGAAGGTGACAGGAAGAACCGCTGGATAGTTGATCCGATAGACGGCACCGTCGATTTTATGTGGTCTTTTCCTCTCTATACAGTCTCGATAGCTTTTGAGGATGAAAGAGGAATCGCTCTCGGCGTCGTAGCTCTTCCCAGGCAGGGCGAAGTCTTCCATGCAATGAGGGAAAAGGGGGCATACCTCAACGGGAAGAAACTCTCTATTGAAAGCGGTGCTGACTCACACAGGAGCCTTGCTCTCCTGGTGCCACCCCACAGGAAGCATTTACACCTTGATGAGTACATAGTGAGAATGAGACGTTTCTATGACCACTTCAGTGATATGAGAAGCATTGGAAGTGCTGCCTGTTCGCTCTGCTATGTGGCATCAGGAAGGTGTTCGGTATATTATGAGGAGTTCCTCCATATTTACGATATAGCAGCGGGAATTCTCATACTCAAAGAGGCGGGCGGGGAAGTCAGCCTGAAGAAGGAGAACGGGGAGGAATTGAGTATTCTTGCCTCATGCTCTTCCTGTCATGATTTAGGTTTGGAGTTGATAGATGGTAAAGGCAGTTATATTCGATTTTGACGGTACCATTGCCGACAGTTCTGAAGGCATCATGGAGAGTGCCCTCAGGACAGTTGAGACAATAGGGTATGACAGGAGTCTCTACAGTGAGGATTATCTGAAGCGGTTCATCGGACCTCCCCTAAGGGATTGCTTCAGGATTACATTCAGCGTTCCTGAAGACAAGATAGAGGAATGTGTGAAGACTTACCGTGAATTTTACAACAGCGACGGTATGTTCCGTATGAAGCCCTATGACGGCATAAAGGAACTTCTCTATGCCCTGAGGGCAATGGGAATCAAGACGGCCGTGGCAACCAACAAGATGGAGGAACTTGCTGTCCGCTGCATCAAATACCTTGGGATGTATGACTGCTTTGATGTCATAAAGGGCCCTGAGGTTGATGGTGGAATAACAAAGGCAGAGGTTATTCTCAATGCAATAAAGGCTCTGGACGTTGAAAAGGATGAGGTAATCATGGTTGGTGACACCTCCAATGACCAGGTGGGAGCAGAGAAGGCAGGCGTGAGTTTTCTTCCTGTGAAATGGGGATTCGGCTTTTCTCTCTCCAATCCGGAGGGGCTTGAACTTATTGGCGAACCATCAGAAATCCTGGAAAGGATTCTGGAAATAAACAACAAGGAGAAAAGAAAGATGATTGAAAGAGTAGATACTCCACTCGGCCCTAAGGCTGTAGGTCCTTACTCGCAGGCAGTCAAGGCTAACGGCTTCCTGTTTGTCTCGGGTGTCCTGGCACTGGATCCGGTAAGCGGGAATCTTGTCGGAGAGACAGCTTCCGAGCAGGCTGAGCAGATCTTCAGAAATGCAAAGGCAATAATCGAAGCAGGTGGCGGGAAGATTGATAACACAGTCAAGGCTGTCGTCTATCTCAAGGACATTGCAGATTTTGCTGCTGTCAACACAGTTTATGCTGAAGCATTCAAGTCTGCTACGGTGCTTCCTGCACGGTGCGCATTCGAGGTTGCGGCCCTCCCGAAAGGCGGAAAGGTTGAGATAGAGTTCACAGTGGCTCTCTGATGTGTGGCAGGCTTCGGTCTGCCATTTCTTTTTAAATTTGTTGTTTTTTGTTGCAGAATGAAAAAAACGGGTGATAAAATTATCCAGAAAGACCAGTCGGAGCTGTAAATACAGTTCCATCAGGAGACACAATGCTAAATAACAGTGCAATTGAACTAAAAGGAATCACCAAGAGATTCGGCAGTGTTGTTGCCAATGACGGTATTAACCTTGAAATCAAGAGAGGCGAAATCCTTTCTCTTCTGGGTGAGAACGGAAGCGGCAAGACAACGCTGATGAACATGCTCTCCGGTATCTACCAGCCCGATGAGGGGAAAATCTATGCTGACGGGAAGGAAGTGACGATACGCTCTCCGAAGGATGCATACGACCTCGGGATCGGAATGATACACCAGCATTATCATCTGGTAGATGTATTCACAGCAGCCCAGAATATAATCCTCGGACTTGATGAGGATATGGATATAAAG
Organism: bacterium; assembly: GCA_963640795.1. Classification (GTDB taxonomy): domain Bacteria; phylum Spirochaetota; class Spirochaetia; order Sphaerochaetales; family Sphaerochaetaceae; genus Ornithospirochaeta. Next base: position 3,060 of record CAVIAZ010000045.1, read on the forward strand.
TCGACCAACCAGAAGGTAAAGGAAATCTGTGACCGTTACGGCTTTAACATTGACCCGGCAATGAAGGTCTATGACATGTCGGTAAGCCAGAAGCAGACAGTCGAGATTGTAAAGGTCCTCTACAGGGGCGCTGAAATCCTGATTCTTGATGAGCCTACTGCCGTACTCACTCCGCAGGAGACAGACAGGCTATTTGACGTACTACGAAACATGAAGAGGGACGGAAAGGCTATCGTCATCATTACACATAAACTTGCAGAGGTTATGGCAATCTCCGATAAGGTTGCAGTTCTCCGTAAGGGCAAGTACATCGGCACAGTGAAGACATCCGAGTCATCACCACAGAGCCTTACTGACATGATGGTAGGCCATGCAGTTGTACTGAATATTGACAGGCCAAAATACAGTAATCCGAAGCCTCGTCTGGTCGTTGACGGGATATCATGTAAGGACGCAGAAGGCATTGAAAAGCTTAAGAAGGTCTCCTTCACTGCAATGGGCGGTGAAATCCTTGGCGTTGCAGGTGTTGCAGGGTCAGGTCAGAAAGAGCTTCTTGAGTGTCTCACCGGTCTCTACCCGATGGGAGAGGGTTCTATCAAATACCTTGATCCGGAAAACGGAGATGAGAAGGAACTTGTCGGACTTCCCCCGAAGAAAATCAGGGAGTTGGGTGTCGGTATGGCATTCGTCCCGGAGGACAGACTCGGAATGGGACTTGTCGGCTCAATGGGCATGACAAACAACATGATGCTCCGCACATGGAGATTGGGTAAGTCAATCTTCTTCAACAAGAAGACTCCTCAGGAGACAGCAGATAGAATCTGGAAAGATCTCGAGGTTGTGACCCCGAGCACAGATTTCCCGGTAAGGCGCATGAGTGGCGGTAACATCCAGAAGGTTCTGGTCGGAAGGGAAATTGCATCCCAGCCTAATGTCCTTCTCACTGCATATGCAGTCCGCGGACTCGATATCAACACATCATATACAATTTACAACCTCCTGACAGAGCAGAAGATGAAGGGCGTTGCCGTTGTCTATGTCGGAGAGGAACTTGATGTTCTCCTGGAACTCTGTGACAGGATTCTTGTCCTCTGCGGAGGAGAAGTGAGTGGCATTGTTGATGCCAGAACAACAACAAAAGAAGAGATTGGTCTCCTGATGACCAGTGTCGGTGGAAAGGAGGCATGATGATGGAAGCAAAGAAAGCACCTTTAATCCGTCTTGCAAAACGTGATGCAATGGACCCGAAGAAGGTCTGGGCAATCAGAGTCGGTTCTATCGTCGTAGCCCTTATTCTGGGTATGATTCCTATTCTCATGGCAGGGAAGAACCCCTTCCAGTCATACGGCATTATGGTTTCCGGTGCACTTTCAAAGCCGGGTTATATCCGTCAGACTGTCAAGAAGGCTATTCCTCTCCTGGGATGTGCACTTGCCATCGCACCCTGTTTCAAGATGAAGTTCTGGAACATCGGAGCTGAAGGCCAGATTACAATGGGAGCCATCTGGGCAACATTCTTCGCAATAAATTTCTCTTCTGTCATCCAGTCAAGATTCGTGATGCTTCTCATCATGATGCTTGCAGGTGCCGCAGGTGGAGCTGTATGGGCATTCATTCCTGGTTTCTTCAAAGCTAAATACAACACCAATGAGACTCTTTTCACCCTGATGATGAACTATATAGCAATCGGTATTGTAAAGTGGCTCCAGGGCGGACCATGGGAAGGAAGACAGGGAACACAGATTATTCCTATGTTCAAAGATAATGCGAGACTCCCGAATGTGTTCGGTGTCTATTGTGGATGGATCATTGTACTTTTGCTTGTTGTTGTCGTACATATTTACATGAACTACACAAAGCATGGTTATGAAGTTGCAGTTATCGGTGACTCCCTCAATACCGCTCGCTATGCGGGAATGAACGTCGGCTGGGTCATGATGAGAACCATGCTCTTCAGCGGGGCTATCAGCGGCCTTGTAGGCTGGATGCTTGTAAGCGGTGCAAACGGAACCCTTAACAGTGATGTCGCAGGTGGAGTCGGATTCACATCGATTACCGTTGCCTGGCTGAGCCAGCTCAACTCCTTCGCAATGATTGTCATTGCTGCCATCCTTGCAATCATCGACAAGGGATCTTCAACCCTCCAGACAAAGCTCAGTGTTCCGGCATCGGTTGCACAGATTGTCTCGGGTATTCTTCTCTTCTGTATGCTTGGTTGTGAGTTCTTCATCAACTATCAGATAATTTTCAGAAACAGCAGGAAAAACAAGGAGGCTCAGGTATGAACGCACTTGTACTTCTATTCGCAGCTGCCGGTGCTTACGGCACAGCATTGATGTTCGGTACTCTCGGTGAGATTCTGACCGAGAAGTCCGGTAACCTGAACCTCGGAGTTGAGGGAATCATGTATATGGGAGGCATCTTCGGCCTCATCGCTCCGAACCTCTATGAGAGTGCAGTCGGAGAGGGTAATGCCAATGCGTTTGTCGCCATCCTCCTGGCTATTGTCGCAGCTTTTGCTGTAGGTGCTGCAGCAGGCGCGCTCTTCTCGTTCATCACAGTTACCCTCAGGGCTAACCAGAATGTCACAGGACTTGCTATGGCAACCTTCGGAACGGGAGTTGCAAAGTTCGCAGGAGAACTCAGAAGACTCAAGGTCGGTGGATATGTCACACTTTCCAATGACCTTAAGTTCGCATTCGACAACAAGTTCATGCCGGACTTTCTGAAGAATATTCCGATTGTAGGTAAAATACTCTTCAATCAGTCTGAGTTCTTCTATTTGGCAATAATCCTTGCTGTCGCAATGCATTTCTTCCTGACACGCACAAAGACAGGTATGTACCTGAGGGCTGTTGGTGAGTCTCCTGTCACAGCTGACGCTGCGGGAATCAACATCACAAAGTATAAGTACCTGGCAACCATGATTGGTGGTGGTATTTCAGCTGTCGGCGGTATGGTCTATACAATGACCACAGCAGGATGTGTCTGGATTGAGGCTTCTCTCTCCGGAACAGGCTGGCTTGCAGTTGCCCTGGTTATCTTCTGTACATGGCGTCCTCTCAAGGCAACCTGGAGTTCAATACTCTTTGGCGCATTGATGATTATGTACCTGAGAATAATCGTTCCTTTCTTCCCGACAGAACTTTACAAGATTCTCCCATATGTGGTAACAGTTGTTGTACTTGTCATTACGAGTATGAAGAACATTCGGGACAAGCAGCCACCAGCATCACTGGGCAACAATTACTTCAGAGAAGAAAGATAGGTATATTTACATAAACATAAATTTAGGATATCTTATTTTTAGGATATCCTAATTTTTTATGTGTATTTTTGGCTGTTTTAAAGATTTATTGATAAAAATATAAAAATATTTCTTTACAGCTGGAAAATGGCATAGTAACCTAAGAAACGTGAGGTACTTCGTAAAATGCCTCAGAGGAGAATATTATATGAAAAAAACATTAGCATTGGCTCTTGCTCTTTTGATGTGTCTCGCTCTTTTTGCAGGCGGTTCTGCAGAAACAGCATCATCATCAAGCGCATCTAAGGCAACTAAAGTCGGTTTCGTTGTCATCAATGACGAGTCTGACCAGGGATATACAATGAACTTCATGAACGGTATGAACGCTGCTCTTGATCAGCTCAAGGCTGAAGGTTATAACGTAGAGCTCCTTGTTAAGAGAAATACAACAGAGTCCAGCCTTGCAAGGGACAACAACGAAGAACTTGCAGCTGAAGGCTGTGAAATTATCTTCAACAACAGCTATGGATTCGAACCATACATGCTTGAAGCATCAAAAGAATATCCTGACACAATCTTTGTCGGTATGACAAACTGTGGCTCTCAGCAGGATGACAACCCGAACACATACAATACTTTCGCAGCTATCTACGAAGGAAGATACCTTGCTGGTATCGCAGCTGGTATGAAACTCCAGCAGCTCATTGACAACGGAACAATCAAGCCGGAACAGGCAGTTGTTGGTTATGTTGGTGCTTATTCATTTGCTGAAGTTATCTCCGGTATGTCAGGTTACTTCCTCGGCGTGAGAAGCGTATGCCCAAGTGCAACAATGAAGGTTTACTTCGTCGGTACATGGGGTGATGCTACACTCGAAGAAGCTGCAGCTAACGCTCTCATCGATGCAGGTGCAATCATGATCAGCCAGCACTCAGATACAACTTCTCCGGCTCTCGCAGCTCAGAAGGCAGGTGTCTATCACACAGGATACAACACAGACATGACTCATGTTGCTCCTCAGGCTTCTCTCCTTTCCTGCAGAATTGACTGGACAAGATATTTCTATACATTCATCAAGAATTACATTGATGGTGTTGGAAATGCTTCTGACTGGACAGGAACAGTTGCTGAAGGCGACGTCGTGATCACAGAACTCAACACAGCTATCGCTGCTCCTGGAACACAGGAAGCTCTCGATAAGGCTGAGGCTGCATTCAAGGCTGGGACACTCAATGTATTCGATACATCCAAGTTCACAGTTGACGGCGGTAAGGTTCTCACACATGCATTTGCTGTTGACACAAACGGTGACTTCACAGCTGATACATACGAAGCTGTATGGGATGGTGTATTCCACGAATCATATCCTGAATTCCAGAGTGCTCCTTATCTTACAGCAGTTATCGACGGAATCGAATGGCTCAATTCTGCTTTCTGATTCTTTCAAAAAGGATATTTTAAGGCGGTGGGTTTTCCATCGCCTTTCTTCATAATATGTCGCTTGTGTGAAGGAAAAAGTAAGACTCTTTGTCGTTTTGCTTTTCCTGTTGCTTTATGTTTCTTACAGTCTTAAATTACACTCAAGCGAGGCAAAATTATGAAAAATACTGTTTTGAAAGTTTGTTCAATTGTTTTCGGAGCACTCTGTCTTGTTGCTCTTGTCGTCCTATTATGTTTCTCAATTTCTCTCCCGTACACTGAAACATACCGTGTGTGGGGTTCTGTCTATACGCAGTCTTATTCAGGCTATTTCGATTTAACCAACCTTTCCAGCATGGTACTGCTTGCTTTCGGTGCCTTCTGGGGTATTGTACTCTTCTTTGCTCTTCCGTGCGGAAAGTGTCATAAGAAAGAGTGTGCAAAGGTTGAGACAGAAGAAGTGAAGACTGACGAGACATCTTCATGCGGATGTTGCTGCACTCAGAGTGAAGAGGCAGAAGAGAAATAAAATACTGTACTATCTGTGTTCATGGAGTCTTCTTTGGGGGGCTCCTATTTTATTACCCGTAGAACGTACCCTTTAAGGTATTGGCTCTCCGGGAATGATATCCTCACGGGGTGGTCGGCTCCGGCAGAGAGAGTCTCAAGTACCTGGATTTCACACCCTGCGTCTGCAGCTGCCCAGCTGAGGACGAGGAGGAAGTTCTCCCTTGTGAGGGCCCCGGAGCATGAGAATGTTATAATAATCCCGTCATCCCTGATTTTTGTCATTGCAACCCTGTTGAGATCCTTATAAGCCTTCATGGCATTATCGAGTTTGCTCTTTGTCTGTGCAAGCTTCGGCGGATCGAGGATAATCACATCATATTTATCTTCTTCTACCTGTCTTATGTAGTCAAAGCAGTCAGCATCGGTTATTGTCACCCTGTCTCTTGAGCCGGGAGGAAGTACACCTTTGTTTTCATTAAGGTGCACCTGGTATAATAAGTGTCTGAGAGCACTCTCTGAGCTGTCGACAGCATCGACCGAGATGGCTCCGGAGCGAAGGGCATGGAGTGTGAATGCACCTGTGTATGAACATATATCGAGAACAGTCTTCCCCTTTGTGTATCTTTCTGCTATCTTCCTGTTTTCCCTCTGGTCACAATAGAAGCCTGACTTCTGACCTCTTCCGGGTGCTATTTCATACCATAAGCCACTTTCCATGAAGAGGGTGTTATCTTTCTTCCTCTCGCTTTCCTTTATTTCATTACCGTTTACAAAGTAGCGTGTGTTCTCGCTTATTCCCTCGCTTGAGGCATAGAACGGGTCTGCTGTCACCTGTATAAGGAGGGGATGCATAGTCTCTTCAAGTGTAGAGACAATGGTATTGAGAAAGTGGAGTGCAAAGCGTGATGAGAGGATGAGTCTTATCTCACGGGCGTAGCAGTCAGCAGCAAGGCCCGGGATGAAGTCTGCCTCTCCGTGGATGAGACGGAAGCAGTTTGTGTCCTCCATGTTGAAGAACGGGAGGCGTCTTCTGACAGCATTGGTTACAAGAGATGAGACAAATTCTTCGTCTGTAATCTCATCTCTGTCCCATGTGAGGAGGTGGAGGACGATGTGCGACTTCTCGTCGTACCAGCCTTTTGCGATGAATGATCCCGATGAAGAATAGACTTCTGCCCAGTCTGCAACATCATATTCAGGCTCAACACTTTTTATTGCCCCCGTAAAGACCCACGGATGATGCTTCTCAAGCTGTTTTTCCTTGTTTTCTCTTATAACTATCCTGTACATCTGTATTCACCTCTCTGGATAAGACTTTTCTATGAGAATATACTCTTTCCCATGAAAAAGAAACTTGTTGTCTTCGATTTGGATGGAACTCTCCTCGATACCCTTCCAGACATACAGAGAGCTCTGAACTATGCTCTCTCTCCCTATGAAATACCTCTCCTCAGTCTGGAGAAGACAAGACGTCTTGTCGGAAGGGGACTCAGGAATGCACTTTATGGTGCTGTACTGGAGAGCGGGGCGAGAATTGAGGACAATGACCTTTCTCTGATGTATGAACTTCTTCTTTCCTCCTACATGAAGCATCCTTACGATAATACCCGTCCGTACGAAGGCATTCCTGAACTCCTTATTCATCTTGAGAGAGAAGGTGTGATGGTTGCAATAGCCTCCAACAAGAAGGATGAGATAGTGCAGAGAATAGTGAAGAATGTTCTTCCTTCTGTCCGCTTTTCATTCATAATCGGACAGAAAGATGAATATCCGCTGAAACCTGATCCGGAAGGAATTCTTACTGAAATCGGAAAGCTCGGACTCGATAAGCCCGATATCGTCTATGTGGGGGACAGTGAAGTTGATGCCGAGACTGCGCATAACATAGGGTGCGATTATTTCATCGTGAACTACGGCTTCAGGACAAAGGATGAACTTGAGAAGAGTGGTATAGCTGACACGGTAAGTTCTCCCTGGGAATTGGAGGAGAGAGTAGACTCTTTACTCAATTAGCATTCTTTCGAACATGGATGAGAGTCTTTCTTCTTCCTCTTTCTTTTCTCTTCTCTTTTCATAGACACACCTTGTAATACTGTAAAGTACACCATATACAGAAAAGGCCACAAAGAGCTTACCGAAGAGGTCCGGGTGACGGGTGTAGAAGGTAAGTCCGTCTTTCTGACCGATTGGGAGGGAATATATTCCATAAGACTGGGTGAAAGGCTCAAGAGGATTTACTATCTCTCCGCTCGGGAGCACGAGGGCTGTTATGCCACTGTTAGTTGACCTTAAAAGGGGCCTGCGGTTCTCTATGGCCCTGAATACGGCAAGCTGGAAGTGCTGTTTCTCAGCCTGGACGGAACGGGACCAGTAATCATTGGAGAGGTTGAGGATCATGTCGGCACCACCCTTTACAAACTCTGCACTGAGATAACCGAAGGTATCTTCAAAGCAGATGGGTGTTGAGAATTTGATTCCGTTGTAATCGAAGACTGTGGCCTCCTCACCCTGCTCCCACCATTTGTAGTCGTTGGCCAGGAGGATGTTATAGAGCCAGGGAAGTTCCTTCTCATAAGGGAAGTATTCGGTGAAGGGGACAAGATGCTGTTTACGGTACGTTCCCTTGATTTCTCCGTCAGCAAAGTAGATTACTGTATTGTATGTCTTCCAGTTCCAGTCACCGTTTTCAAGTACCGGATCAAAGTCCTTGTCCTTGATAACCCCTTCCGGGTTACCCGTGATGAGTGGGACGGAGAGACTCTTTCCGAACTCGACGAATCTTTCGACAAGCTTTCTGGTCGTTATCGAAATGTTGTAACTCTGGTGCCAGCTGACAGACGGGACAAAGGCAGTCTCAGACCAGACTACGATATCGGGAGAGGAGACGGAGAGTGCCTCCTTAGTAAGTCTTTCAAGTGTCTCGTAATTGTTTTTGTAGGTGGAATACCCTCCCTGCCATGTGTCTGCACTATGCTGTACAGCAGCAATTGTGACAGTCTCCTTTGGTTCCTTGTTGTCGTACCAGCTCTTCATGAAGAAACCGGTAGTCCAGACGGATAGAAGAAGAACCATAGAGAGAAGAAATCCGAGCTTCTTTCTCTTCTCTCCTTTTGAGTAAAGACAGTCCGCAAGGAGTACCTGTGGAAGTGTAACCACAAGCCCCAGTCCCCATATGCCGGTGATGGATACAATCTGGATGAGTGATGTGTATTCATATAATGCAGATGTTATGTTTCCGTAAGGGTAGCCCAGAAAACCCTGCTGTGTGAGGTAGAGATAAGCATTATAGAAGAGGCAGGCAAAGAGTGCATAATGCTTTTTAAAGAGAGTTCTGCAACTTCTCAGTGCGAGGAAGAGCAATGCATATTGTATCGATTCCAAAATAGGGGCAATCAATATGGCGAGGGGATGGAAGGTCGAGAGCCAATAGTTGTAGAAGTAGTAGAACAGGAAGCCGTATTCAAGACCGTAGAACCACACTGTCCTGTAGCTTGATGTGAAGATGATATAAAATACGGGAACAAGATATATGAAGGCCAATGCCGGCAGTCCGTCCTCGATGTATTTCCCGGGGAAGGCAAGGGATGCCAGAAATGCAGAGAGGGCAACAGCAACAAGAGTAAGAAGGAATTTGAGTAAACCTTTTATCTTCGACATAATGCCATTCTACAGCTTTTGGCTTTCCGGTGTGTTAAGAATATGTGTTGATTAAATTGTAAAATTTACTTAACAGAGTCAAAAAGTTTTGACATTTTTCCGGATTTTTCTGCTTAAGTAGTATGAGGCATAAGAGAGAAGCAGAGAAGTACCGGACTCCTCCGGAAGAGAAAATAAAAAAAAGAAGCATTAATGGAGCGCTACTGAATACGATTCCAGGCTTCTCTCCTGCTTCCTTTTTTAAGTATGAAGGTGGTCCAGGTGTTGCTACGAATAGCAGTGGGCCAGTGACTGCACCCTCAATAAATGTCACGTCTGACAGGGTGGAGAATCTGCCGGGAGCCAAACTCTCACACGTCAGTGACACTGGGCCACTTAAACGGGTACCCCTTGGTGAAGCGAACCTCCCGGCGCGCTTCAAGAATAAAATCGACGACAACGGGGAATCTGTCAAGACCACGTTAGACGAGAAGTGTGATGCAGAAGGGATTGCACACTATTACCAAGGGGGTGTAGGGAGGATTAAGGATAGTTCTATATATATCCGGAGTAAACTCTTCTGCTCTTGCCGTCCTGATACTTTTGATGAAGAACTGTGCCGGCTAACAGGGAAGAATATAGGAGAAAGAAACAGGGTTGTGGTTTTCTCAAATGAAACGCCTGCTGTCTTCAGATTGCTTGGCCTTGAGAATCTGCCTGTAGAAATGTTTGTCGATAAACTTGCCGCGGTATTGTATCTGGATTCATCTGAAGAGCATGGCCATTGCGACAGTCTGAACAAAAAGGCAGTCAGAAAAGTTGCTGGCAAATTTTATGATCCTATAGCTGTCTTTAAGTCTTCTACAGTCAAAGATTCACTTGTTGCGTTATATGATGTGGAAGATTCAAAGAAACATTGGATTATGGTGAGCATAGCACCGGGTAAGAGTCTAAGACGTTGCAAAGTAAATCTGATTTCCAGTATCTATGGCCGAACAAAGGAATCAGCATATGGTAATTGGATCTCAAATGGTTTGTTACTGTATTATGATGACAAAAAAATAAGGAAGCTGGCAGTTAGGCTACATTTGCCATCGGCGGCTCCCATATGTAAATACAATGTACTTACTAAGTCACAGATTGTCAACAAAAATACTGGCAATATAAATGGTCAATATGACGGTTATGAAGAGTTCCAAGG
>CAVIAZ010000046.1:0-12839 GCA_963640795.1 bacterium
TCTTGTCTCCGTGTTCACGTTTACGCTTCAGTTTTATACCGAACAAAAGTACAGAATCTTACCGAATAAAAAAGCATAATTTTACCGAATAGAATTGCAGAATTTCACCGAATAGGGTATAAACTCTCTATAAGGATACCCGGCATGGAGAAGATTTCTGATATCGAAAAGTATAGGCCAAGGCTTGTAGATTCAACTGTTGAAAGATACCTTAATATTTTCGGTGCAATTTGTATTGAAGGCCCAAAGTGGTGCGGCAAGACCTGGACTTCATCTTTTCATTCCAAGAGTGAATTCCTTATCGGAGATCCTCAAAATAATTTTCAAAACAGAGCCCTTGCAGAACTCTCTGTTGAAACTGTTCTTGAAGGTACGAATCCAAGACTTATCGACGAATGGCAGGAAGTTCCTTTAATCTGGGATGCTGTCAGATACGAAGTTGATAAACAAAATAAGAAGGGGCTATTCATCTTGACCGGATCCTCTACTCCTAAAAGAAAGGGAATCCTTCATAGTGGCGCAGGTAGAATCGGCAGACTGAGAATGAGAACAATGTCCCTCTATGAGGCAGGTTTTTCCAGTGGCAGTGTTTCTCTTTCCAGCATTTTCAATGGTTCTTTCAATAATGCTATTACCGGCGAAGTTAGACTAAAAGATATAGCATCATACATCGTGAGAGGTGGCTGGCCTGGAAATCTGAATATACCGCTCGAAGATATTTCAGTTCTGCCAAAAGCATATCTTGATGCGATAATTCATGACGACTCTCAAAGACTTGACGGCATTCGCTACGACATTTCAAAGCTTGAGCTGCTTCTGCGTTCCCTTGCAAGGAATGAAAGTACGACTGCAACAAAAAAGAAACTGCTTGATGATATTAAGGAACATGAAGGTGAAAAAATTGATGAAGATACAATAACAACATATCTCAATGTTTTTTCACGACTTTTCCTTTTGGACAACCAACAGCCATTCTCCACGAATGCCAGATCACGAATACGAGTGAAACAGGCAGAGAAAAGGCATTTCTGCGATCCGTCTCTAGCATGTTCCCTTTTGAAACTTACTCCAGACATGTTGATAGGCGACTTGGAGACATTTGGCTTTATGTTTGAAGCCTTGGTTGAAAGAGACTTGAAGATTTATGCCGATTCAATCGAAGCTTCGTTGTTCCATTATCAGGATTATGACAACAACGAATTTGATGCAGTAATTGAATTGAAAGACGGCAGGTGGTGTGCCATTGAAATAAAGCTCGGGGCAAATCAAATAGATAAAGCGGCATTAAACCTTATCAAGATAAGTGAAAGCATAAGGAAAAAGGGGGGGATAGCTCCATCTTTTATGATTGTGATTTGTGGGTTGTCAAATGCTGCCTACCGAAGGCCTGATGGGGTATATGTCATCCCAATAACGGCACTGAGACCATAGGTATATGAGGTTATCTTCTCTTATCAGTTTTAACGGAGAAAAAATAATCCACCGGTTTCCCGGTGGAAGTGTACTTCTATTTCCTATTTCTTTTTGTTCTTTGCTATCCGTCTCTGGACAAGCTTTACAATTTCAACAATAGGAATAACAAGGATAGCCAAGAAGAGTGCGATGCCGTATTCCTTGAATCCTACCGGGGTGAAGCCGAAAGCTGTTGCAACAGGCGGAATTTCGAGGACAGCGGTTGTGAGAACCAAGCTCCCGATCATAGCTCCCCAAAGCACCTTGTTCTGACTCTTCAATGTAAAGATGCTCTTACGCTGGGAACGCATGTTGAATGCATGGAAGATTTCGCACATGCTCATTGTCAGGAAGGCCATTGTCATACCGTGGTCACTGACTCCGTGGGGGAGTGCGAAGTGCCCAACCTCGATTGAATTCCCGACTATATATGAGATGATAGTAAGTGCCGTTACGAGAACACCCTGGTAGATGATGTCTCCCAGAAGGCCACCAGCAAATATTCCGTCTTCCGATGAACGTGGTGGACGGTCCATGATGTCCTCCTCTCCGTCCTCAAGTCCGAGTGCGAGGGCAGGGAAGCAGTCTGTCACAAGGTTGATGAAGAGAAGGTGGACAGGGTCAAGAAGGGTAAAGCCCATTATTGTGGCTGTGAATACCCCCAGTACCTCACTCATGTTTGAGCCAAGGAGGAACTGTATGGCTTTACGGATGTTGTCATATATCCTTCTTCCTTCTCCGACAGCGGACACGATCGTGGCAAAGTTGTCGTCAGCAAGAACCATGTCGGCAACATTCTTTGTGACGTCGGTTCCTGTAATTCCCATTCCGACTCCAATATCGGCACTCTTGATGGAAGGTGCGTCATTGACTCCGTCTCCGGTCATTGCCGTAATGGAGCCGTTCTTCTTCCATGCTGTGACGATACGTGTCTTGTGTTCAGGCTGTACACGTGCATATACTCCGTAGTGCTTTATGCTCTTAGCAAGTTCATCGTCGCTCAATTTCTCGATTTCTGCGCCTGTCAATGCTTCGTCGGCACTCTCTATGATTCCAAGTTCCTTGGCGATTGCAACTGCTGTATCTTTATGGTCTCCGGTAATCATTACCGGTCTGATTCCTGCTCTTCTGCATTCGTCGATGGCAGCCTTGACTTCAGGTCTTACCGGGTCAATCATTCCGCATAGTCCCAGGAAGACGAGGTTCTTCTCAAGATACTCAGGCTCGTCACTTTCCGGTCTTTCCTTCCAGTCACGCTTTGCACAGGCAAGAACTCTGAGTGCCCTGTCTGCCATGGCCTTGTTCTGGCTCATGATTTCTTTTCTCTTTTCGTCTGTCAGTTCTTTGACAACCCCGTTCTCCATGTAGTAGTCACATCTGGAAATGACAACATCCGGACCACCCTTTGTATATTGGATGAATCCTTCCGGGAGGGCATGAACTGTACTCATCATCTTTCTTGATGAATCGAATGGTGCCTCATCGACACGTGGCTGTTTCTTCTCGAGGTCCTGTTTCTTAAGTCCAAGTGAACATGCAAAGTTTACAAGTGCGCATTCTGTCGGCTCTCCCTCCGCCTTGTCCTCACTGTTGAGAGAGGCATCAGAGCAAAGTGCCATTGCAGTTGCGACAGTCTCTTTGTCCCCGGTTGAGTCTACGACTGTCATCCTGTTCTGTGTAAGTGTTCCTGTTTTGTCGGAGCATATTACCTGAGTACAACCGAGAGTCTCGACAGCAGTGAGCTTTCTTATGACTGCGTTGTGCTGGCTCATCTTCGTCACTCCGATGGAGAGTACGACTGTCACGACTGTTGCAAGCCCTTCCGGGATAGCTGCGACAGCAAGAGATACTGCAACCATGAATGTCTTGAGAATTACTGTGAGAGTCTGTCCGCTCTCTGTCAGTTCTCCGCGTGCCATGAAGAGATTGAAGATGAAGATGAATACACAGATGACAAGGACCATCTTCGAGAGCATGCGTCCAAGCTCATCAAGCTTCTTCTGCAGTGGCGTCTCCTCGGCTGCGGTGTCGGAGAGGGCACCTGCAATCTTTCCCATTTCGGTTGTCATTCCGGTATTCGTGATGACTGCCTTACCTCTTCCATATACTACCGTGGAACCCATGTAGCACATGTTCTTCCTGTCGCCGAGAGGTACCAGGCCGTCTTTTTTTGCTTCGATTATATCGACAGTCTTGTTGACCGGGACGCTCTCTCCCGTGAGTGCTGCTTCCTCAATCTTAAGGGAGGCACATTCGATAATCCTTCCGTCAGCAGGGACAGCATCTCCGGCTTCAAGTATTACGATGTCTCCCGGGACAAGGTCGGAGGAGTGTAGGGTTGTCAGTTTTTTGTCCCTTATTACCTTGCACGTTGCTGCCGTCATCGTTTGCAGGGCTTCTATTGCAGCCTCTGCCTTACTCTCCTGGATGACGCCGAGTATGGCATTAAGAAGAACGACAGCGACGATGATTATCACCTCTGTCCATTCGCCTTCGCCGGAAACCATGCCGGTTACGGCACTGACTGCTGCTGCTATCATGAGGATAATCAGCATCGGGTCTTTGAGCTGTTCGATGAAGCGCTGGAATATGCTTGGCTTCTCAGCTTCCTTGAGCTTGTTCGGCCCGTATTCGGCCATTCGTTTTTCCGCTTCTGCAGCAGAGAGCCCTTCCTGGGTGCTCTTTACACTTTCAAGTGTGTCTTTTACAGACAGAGAATATAATTCCTTCATATCTTCTCCCCTTATGCATACGCATACCGGGACCTTTTCAGGCCCTTACTTCCAGTTTATATAATATCCGGTTAAGAAATAGTTAAGATTGCAGATAATCGAATCTATATCCGACACCCAGTTCATTGGTGATGAACCACTTCTCTCCAATCCCGACACCGAATTTCCTTCTTATATTAGTCATGTTTACCTGGAGTTTCTTTATGCTTCCCTCATCGGACTGTCCCCATACTTCCCTGATGATGGATGAGTAGGTCATCATCTTTCCGGGGCTCTCTGTAAGGACTGTGAGAATGTTGTACTCTGTCTGTGTAAGCCTTATTTCCTTTGCATTGAAGAATATCTGTCGAGCGTTATAATCAATGGTCAATGGCCCCTGTGTAAAGAGCCCGTCGGGGAGCTTCCCACTCTCTGCCCTGTGCTGGTTGGTTCTGAGAAGTACCCTGAGCCTGGCCAGGAGTTCGGGGGATGAAAACGGCTTTGTGACATAGTCGTTGGCTCCTCTGTCAAGGGCGTCGACCTTGTCACTGTCACTTCCACGGGCAGACAGCACAAGAATTGGGGTAAGGTGGTCTCTTCTTATCTTATCTATAATCTCAGTCCCGTCCCCGTCAGGAAGTCCAAGATCCAGAATCACAAGATCCGGGGAATGGGAGAGAAAGAGGAGTATAGCCTCTCTGCAGCTAGAAGCATTTATAACCTGATAGGAATTGCTCTCAAGGAGGGTCCCTACCACCTGTGATATCTTTCTGTCGTCTTCGACAAGGAGTATCTTGTTTCTGTTATTCGACACTTTTGTCCCTCTCAAGTGTAAAGGTGAAGAATGCACCTCTGTCTTTATTGTTTCCTGCCTTTATCGTACTTCCGTGTGCCCGGATAATCGTCTCCGACACCGATAGTCCTATTCCTGAAAAACGGCTGTCCCCGGAAGATCCGAAGGAGGAGAAGATATTATCTGCCCTGTCTCCCAGTCCGCATCCGTCGTCAGATACTCTGAAAACGGCAGTGTCTCTCTCCTCTGTCACCTCAAGTTCTATCATGGTGTGTCCTTCTGCATGGATAGCGGCATTGTCTAAAAGGTTCAACAGCACCTCCTCAATGAGAAGTGCATCGGCCTTTATTGTGATGATTTCGTCAGGAAGAGTCACAATCACATTCTCTCCCGGGTGGCGCCTTCTGAACTTGGTGAGTGCGGAGTCTATAAGCTCGTCAACTATTGTTGGAGTTTTTCTTATCTCTATTTCCCCGTCACCGAGCCTTGTGATAGATAAGAGGTTTTCAACCATCCCCGTCAGCCACTCTGATTCATCCCTTATATTTATGAGCAATGCGTTTTTCTGTTCTTCGCTCAGATTTGTCTCGTCAAGAAGAAGTGAGGATGCACTGTTTATTGTCGTCAGCGGTGTTCGTATGTCATGAGAGACTGCCCTCAGAAGATTTGCCCGCACCCGTTCCTTCTCGCTCTCCCTGAGCCATCGCTCCTGCTCCTTCTCCTTTGTCACTATAAGGCTCGTGAGAATGGAGACTGAAAGCATAATCACTGCAGAGACAAGATTTACGGGATTTATGAAATCGAAGGCAAAGAACGGGTAGGTGAAGACAAAGTTGATAAGTACGACTCCGACGAAGGATGAAACCACTCCCCAGATATATGATGATGAGAGAAGTGAGATGAGAAAGACCGCAAAGACAAATATTGTCGATATGTGCTCCTCTACATCCCATGATGAAAATTTGGTTGAGAGTACAAAGGCAGCCAGAAGGAAGAAAACCATTATGAGGAAATCTTTTATCACCCTCTTGGCCTTCATATCTTACCTTCGGCCTTAAGCTCAGTCAGTGCCCGGGAGGCAAGGTGCCATTTCATGCTGGTCTTCCCGTTTTTCACCGGGTAGTAAACCCTGCAATGTCCTTTCTTGAAAGGAAGTTCGAAGTGGAGACCTATCTTGAGAGTTGCGAGGAAGACATCTTCTATGTCGTCATGCTCTTCTACAGTCTCTCCCTCATATGTTCCGTGGTAATCCCATCCGGAGTGGGTGAGAGTCATGGTTCCTCTTCCAACTTTGACATAGTTGTCGATCCCGCTCCTGTCTATTGCATACTCAACTTCCTCTTCCATTTTGAAGGTTTCTTTCTCTGCTTCTCTCTTCATCTCTTTAAGCTGCCAGTCATACCATGAGACATAATCGGTAAAGAGATTCTTATTCCTGATGTTCCAATTGAAGTGGAATGTGTCATCAAGAGTTGCTTCTGCGCCGCAGGATGTGCATCTGACGGTATTACCGGAACTAACAAGCGTAAACTCCTTCCCGCAGTTAGGACACTTGTAGAACATAGTGTCGAAGCCCTCGAGTTTATCATCGCCCCTGACGTGGATATCATATTGGTTCTGGTATTCATAATCATTGTAGGAGAGGGATGAGATGATTCTCTCCATAATCTCCGAGACTGGAAGTGTCTGGGACTCCTCTTTTGAGATTATGAGGGAGGTTGTCACATCTGTTCTTCCCCTATGGGGAAAGAGCGACCACTTTGCATTCCCGAGTCCCGCGCCTTCGATTTTTGAGGCATAAACAGCGGTTTTGAAGACCTTGATGGTCTTTGCTATCGATGGGGAGATGTAGCCGAGTGTCCCTGAAGCATAAACTGTGCCCTCGGGAGCAATGAAGACCAGGGCATTATTCCTGTCCAGGGCATAGCGGATCTTCTTCATCGAGGCCATGTCGGGGGCGAACTGGTACTTGGGGATTACCCCCATTCTCCTCAGCCAGAAGTTGAGCTTCTTGAATGTGAACCAATGGTAGGTCCCGACAAATGTTATTCGCCTCGGCCAATGGGAGGCTGCCACAAGTTTGTAATCCTGGTTGGAGGTATGGTTAGAGAGGATGAGTGCGGGGCCTTCCGGCTTTACACCTCTATGGTGCAGATTGAAGCGTATCTTTATATATAATTGGTAAATGCCTATGACAACCCAATAGAGAAACCCGCTGGGCTTTCTTACAAGCTTTTCCTCTTTCTTCTTTTTTTCTTCCATTGTCAGACCTTCATGAAAGAGTGGAAACAAGTTTCCTTATTTCCACTCAATCGGATTTGAAATTTCAATTACTTTATTGTCCTGATAAGGGCAGCAAGGTCAGCTACCGCACTTGGAATCGGGATATATGTGGTATTGATCAAAAGATCGTAGTTGTTTCTGTTTCCCCATTCCTGTCCGGTATAGAAGTCATAGTACTTCTTTCTGTTCCTGTCGATTGACTTGATCTGTTTCTCAAGTTCCCTGTCTGTAAGGGTCTCGGCATCCCCTGCCTTTTCACGGCATCTCTTGATTTTCTCAGACATATCTGCATAGACAAAGATTCTGAGCGGGTTGAAATCCCTGAGGATGTAGTCTGCACAGCGCCCGACTATGATGCAGTCTGACTTCTCGGCCATTTCCTTGATTATGGCTGTCTGCTCCTGGCATACCTTATTCGTCTGGTCCATCATCGGTGACATCACCGGGTGGAATGATCTTACCACATGTATCGGGTAGCTGGTAATCGGCGAGTGTTCGACAATGGCCCTGACGTAGCTCTCGCTGAGCTGGGTGCGGGCTGCGATTTCCCTTAATATTTCCTGGTCGTAGTAGGCAAAACCAAGCTCTTCAGAAAGTCTGCGGGCAAGTTCCCTTCCCCCTGAACCGAACTCACGACCTATGGTGATTATTTTGTTCATTATATGCCTCCTAAGAATATTTTAAGCCATTATTTATGGCGAAAACTTCTGTTTCCTGTATATTTTACAACAGAAAAGGCCATATTGTTAGGAAAAAAAACAAAAAAATAAATTGAGGGCTGGGTGTTGTCATTATTAAGGGGTTGTGCTAAAAAGAGGCAGTCCCAATTAAAAACAGGAGGAGAAGAATAAAAATGAATAAATCAAGATTGTATTTCGGGTTCTTTCTTTCTGTAACTCTCTTTAAGTAAATTCCCTTATCTAAAGACTGTCAAATTCGAATTTTGTTTTCTGTAAGCCTTTATGGCTCTTTTCCTAGGAGGGAAAAGTGAAAAAACACACTCTATTGGGATATGCCCATAAAAATATCAAATATTATGTGATTTCTTTCTCATGTCTCTTTGCTGCAACTGCATTGAGAGTGCTTGCTCCGACGCTCCTGAGCAGGATAATCGATGAGGTGATAGGGCAGAAAAACTATTCTGTCTTCCTTCCTCTTATAATCGAACTTGCCCTGGCGTATATTCTTGCGGGGCTTCTGGGATATTTCCAGGAAGTTGTAGCTGACTCGATTTCCAAGAGGGTCTCATGTGCCTTGAGACACGATGTCTTTGTATCGGTATCGGGAAAGGACGGGGAGTTCTTTGCTTCCCGTACCCCGGCAGATCTCATGAGCCGTACGACGAGTGATACAGATTCAATCGGCTTCATCTTCGGTTTCTGCGGAATCTTCCTTATTGAGATTATTATTCTTGTGATTTCACAGTTCATTGCACTTACCCGTGTCAGCCTGAAGTGTGCTGTCGTCCCGCTCGTCTGTCTTCCGGTCATTGCATTCCTTGCATTCCGCAGCGAGAAGAAGGGTGACAGTCTCAGCGATGCCATCTCCGATAAGCGTGCAGACCTCAATGCTGTTGCAAGTGAGGCCATCATGGGTATAAGGACAGTCAAGTCATTCGGAATGGAGGAGAAGGAGAATACCAGGTTTGCAAGAGAATCCTCTCTCTTCAGAAATCTTTCCCGGAGCTTTGACTATCTCTGGGTACATTGGTGTACTCCTGAAAGTGTGATTGCCTTGATTATGGTCCCTCTTGCCATCCTTGTCGGAGGTATTGAGGTAATCGGAGGAAGGATGACACTTGGAGCTCTCACAGCCGCCATCCAATACACTAACGAACTCAGCTGGCCGATGATGGAAATCGGGTGGCTCTTTGTTGAGATTTCCTCGGCCAGGGCCGGATGGCGTAAGGTGAAGGCCATCCTGGAGAGGGAGCCTTCGATTACAGATGGGGAGAAGTCTTTCAACACTACCGGTGCGACAATGAAATTTGAACACGTTTCATTTGTCTCCGGCGACAGGGTTCTCCTTGATGATGTTTCATTTGATATTGAACCGGGAAAGACGGTTGCCGTCATGGGGGCCTCAGGCTCCGGTAAGTCGCTTCTGACTTCCCTTGCTGTAAGGTTTATCGACCCGACATCAGGGAGGGTGACAATTAACGGTGTTGACATGCGTGATATGACTCTCGCCGCTGCCCGCGGTTTTTCGTCAATCGTAACACAGGATGTCTTTCTATTTTCAGATACAGTGAAGAACAACATTGCATTGGGAAACCGTGATTCGTATGACGAGGAGAGAGTGAAGGCTGCCGCAGAAAGTGCAGAGGCGGATGAGTTCATAGAAAAACTTGAAAACGGATGGGATACCATAATCGGAGAGAGGGGAGTCGGTCTCTCCGGGGGGCAGAAACAGAGGCTCAGCATTGCCCGTGCCTTCATGCGTAAAGCCGAACTCCTGATTCTTGATGATGCCACCTCCGCTCTCGATATGGAGACCGAACGTGATATCGAGAGAACGATACGGAGGGATGGAAAGAGAAGCCTTCTTATCACAGCCCACCGCATAAGTGCCGTCAAGAGCGCAGATGAGATTATTGTCCTTGACGGGGGCAGAATCGTGGAAAGGGGGAAACACGAGGAACTCCTCAAAAAGAAAGGGCTTTATTGGGAGACTTATATAAGCCAGTATCCTGAAGAGGGGGAGAGAGCATGAGACAGAATTATAAGAAAGATGAAAATAATGCAAGTGTAGGAAAGAGGGAGACCATTTCCCGTATCCTTAAATATTGCAGTGTGTACAGAAAGGAAGTCATTGTCATATCTGTTCTGGCCATTCTTGGGTCACTCTCGAAGACACTTATTCCTCTTTTTACGCAAAAGGCCATCGATGAAGATATTGCCTCGGGGAACATCCAGAGCCTTGCGGGAACGGTTCTCACAGCCGTTGCTCTCTCTGTTTTCTGGGGAGTGAGTACGATTATAAGGGACAGGATGACGAACAGGATGTCGAATGATGTGGTCTACAGGGCAAGGACAGAGACTTATGCAAATATACTCTCCCTCCCTCTCGGCTTCTTTGATTCGCGTCCGTCCGGGCGTATCATAACACGTGTAATCAACGACTGTGACAAGCTCAAGGACATAACAAAGAGCCTGACAAGCACATTGATTCCTTCCCTTGTGTTTCTTCTCTCCATAATGGTGATAATGCTGGTGATGAATCCCCTCCTGGCCCTCTCTGCTTTCATAGTCATACCGTTCCTGGTAGTATCGACATACCTCGTTGTGATCAGGGGGTATCATAATTGGGAGACATTCAGGAAGAAGGAGAGTAACTTCACTTCCTTTGTTCATGAGGATTACTCAGGAATAAGGGCCATCCAGTCATTCCGTGCGGAAAATGAGACAGAGAAGGAATGTACAAGACTCTTGAAGGAGACGCAGAGCTCATGGATGAAGGCCATAAGGCGTTCGGACAGTTTCGGGATAATAATCTATGTGTCGCAGGCTCTTGGCTATTTCTTCCTTTTTATCTGTGCAATATTCTGGATGAAGGAAGGGGAGTGCTCTGTCGGTGAGATACTTGCCTTCATAACCTACATAGGATATTTCTGGCAGCCGGTGAGGACACTTGCCTCAATCTACAATACCCTGATTAATAATCTCTCTGCAGCTGCAAGAGTATTTGAAATGATGGACGAGAAGAGTGATATCACAGAAAGTGAGGGAGCCATAAATCTTGAAGTGAAAAATGGGGACATAGAGTTCAGAAATGTGACATTCAGTTACCCCGACGATGAGAGTGTGAACATAATTGAGAATCTCTCATTCTCTACAAAGGGAGGAGAGACAGTTGCTCTTGTAGGGCCCACCGGAGCGGGCAAGACAACTATCATCAATCTCCTTGCACGTTTCTATGACCCGGTAAGCGGAGAAGTGTTGATTGACGGTCAGGATATAAGAAACGCGACATTCAGAAGTCTTAGGGATACAGTCTCTGTCATGCCTCAGGATTCTGTCCTCTTCAGCGGGACCATAAGGGAGAATCTGCTTTATGGAAAGGAAGTGAGTGAAGACGAGATGAAAGAGAGGATAGCGGAGCTTAATCTCACATCCCTCATCGATTCCCTTCCCAATGGTTACGATACCCTGATTAAGGATGCTGCCCTCTCTTCGGGACAGAAGCAGCTTATAGCGCTTGCCCGCACATTGATTGCATCCCCGAAGGTGCTTGTTCTTGATGAGGCGACAAGCAATGTCGACACCCGCACCGAGATGATGGTCCAGGAAGGATTGAAGATATTGATGAAAGGCAGAACCTCCTTTATTGTTGCCCACAGACTCAGTACAATAAGAAATGCTGATGAGATATTTGTTGTCGGCAATAAGACTATAATGGAGAAGGGAACACACGAGGAGCTGATGAAGATGGAAAACGGTGAATACCGTAAGCTCTACCTGAGTCAGTTCAAAAGTCTTGAGGATTGAGATGAGAGAGAAAAGATGGTGTCCGCTGTATGGTAAATGCGGTGGCTGCGAATATGTAAATGAAAGTTACAGTCTGGAGCTGGCACTCAAAGAGGAGAAAGTAAAGAAGTATGTCGGACGGTTCGGCCGTGTGAATGAGATAATCCCGTCCCCGTCCCTTACTCACTTCAGAACAAAAGTCCAGGCTGTATGCGGGCGTGACAGGGACGGACGGTTCGTCACTGGCCAGTACAGAAAGAATACCCATAAGCTCATTGCTGTCCGCTCGTGCAATCTCGAGGACGGGAAGGCTACTGCCGTCCTCCAGACTGTGAGACAGATGGCTTCTCGCTTTAATGTACAACCGTATGATGAGGACAGGAAAACGGGAGACCTGAGGCATATACTCATAAGAGTGTCGAAGGCAACGGGTGAGACCCTGGTTGCTCTCGTCACTGCAAGGAAAGACTTTCCACACAAGGCGGACTTCGTATCATCCATTCACCAAAAGAACAACTTTGTAACAACTGTCGTGCAGATTATCAACAGTGAAGATACCAATATGGTGATCAAAGAGGAGAACGAGGAGATTCTCCTCTACGGGAAAGGATATATAACAGAGAAGATTTGCGGTCTGGATTTTGAAATAAGCGCAAAGAGTTTCTTCCAGACTAACCCGGAGCAGACAGAGAATCTCTACAGAGTGGCAATGAAGCTCGCACGCCTGAGGGAAAGTGACAGGGTTCTTGATGCCTATTCTGGGACAGGAACCATTGCCCTCATTGCAGCCAGTGAGGGAGCTGAAGAGGTAATCGGGGTCGAGAGCAACAGCAGGGCAGTCAGGGATGCCGAGAAGAATGCCGTGAATAACGGTATTGGGAATGTGAAGTTCATAAATATGGACGCTTCAAAGTACCTGAAGGATGCAAAGAGAAACGGAGAGAAATTCGATGTTATCTTTCTTGACCCACCTCGAAGTGGCTCAAGTGAGGAGTTCCTTGCCTCTGCAAGCAAAGTTGATGCCGACGGCATAGTCTACATATCGTGTAACCCAGAGACTCTTGGACGTGACCTTAGGTATATGACCAGGTTTACACCTTACCGTGTCCTTGAGATACAGCCTGTTGATATGTT
>CAVIAZ010000047.1:0-12760 GCA_963640795.1 bacterium
GAAAAATCCGGGAAAATGTCAAAATATTCTTCGTTTGTAAAGAAAATTTTACAATTGATTAGAAAAAGTAGCATCATTTGTCTTCTGGAGGCTGAAAAAATCCCCGCCCGATATAACTCAGGAGGGGACAGCATATTGGAGAAGCCAGAGCTATTCTATTGTTGCGAGTTTGATTGTGTTTATGGTTCCCTTTCCTCCATCAGCAGGACCACCGCAAAGGACAACAGTGTCACCTTTCTGGAGTCCAAGGATTTCCTTTGCCCTGATAAGTGCATAGTGGAACATGACATCTGAAGAGGAGTACTTGTCGCTGAGGACAGGAGTGACACCCCAGCTGAGGTTGATAAGTCTCCAACCCCTCTCATTTGTCGTCATGCCTATAATCGGTACAGGACATCTGAAACGGGAGACAAGCCTAACCGACATGCCACTCTTGGAGCACACAACGATAGCCTTTGCCTTTGTGTCTATTGCGAGGTCGCAGGTAGCATGGGAAATGGCATCTGTCGAGTTGTGGATATTGTATTCCGTTGTCCTGAATCTCTTTTCATAGTTGATGTCATTCTCTGTTGATTCACAGATGGAAGCCATAGCTGCGACAGCCTCTACCGGGTGCTTTCCTGCGGCAGATTCTCCTGAGAGCATGACGGCACTTGTCCCGTCATAGACGGCATTCGCCACGTCTGAGATCTCGGCTCTGGTCGGACGGGGGTTGTTAATCATGCTTTCAAGCATTTCGGTAGCTGTGATGACTCTCTTTCCGATAATCCTGCAACGGGAGATCAGATACTTCTGGATAGCAGGAAGGGACACGAATGGTACTTCCACTCCCAGGTCTCCACGGGCAACCATCACGCCGTCAACATGTTTGCATATGCTGTCAATATTATCTATTCCAGCCTGGTTTTCTATCTTGGCTATGAGTTCGACGTTCTCACCGCCGTTTTTGTCTATGAAGTCTCTGACGCTCATGACATCATCCTGGTTGGAGACAAAAGAGAGTGCTATGTAGTCAATCCCGTTCTTGAGACCGAAGAGTATATCATCCTTGTCGGCTTCGGAAAGGTAGACGGCACGTGTAACGTGTCCGGGGAAGTTCATTGACTTCCTGTCTGAGATAATCCCTCCGTCAATGACTGTGCACACAGCTTCCTTTTCCGTCTTTTCATCAACCCTGAAGGATAAGAGACCGTTGTTGACAAGGATTATCTGTCCGATATCGAGTTCATTTACAAGATTCTTGTAGCTTACACTGCAGCGTGTGCTGTCACCCTCTATTTCATCGGTTGTGAATGTGAATCTGTCTCCGCTCCTGACCTCGGCTTTATGGTCCTTGAAAAGGCCAACCCTGTATTCCGGTCCCTTTGTGTCGAGCATGATGGCAATGGGGAGATTAAGTTTCTCCCTGACACTCTTTATGAGGTCAATCTTTGCCTGATGTTCTTCATGCGTTCCATGTGAGAAGTTGAGTCTTGCGACATCCATTCCGGCTTTCGCCATTGCTGTGAGAGTCTCTTCGTTCTCACTTGCTGGTCCGATAGTACATATAATCTTTGTCTTTCTCATGGCCACATTCTATTCATTATTTATATATTAGGCAAATCTTGGATGTAAAAGTTGTGTAAAACATAAAAGGGGAACTTGATGACATTTAGATCAATACTCTTAACCAATTCCGAAAATATGATTATATTCACAAGTGGAGTAAAAAAATGAAGAAAAGATCCAAGACGCCTATCACACTCCTTTGTGGATATCTGGGAGCGGGAAAGACAACTCTTCTGAATAATGTACTTAAAAATCAGGAGGGATATAAAGTTGCAGTTATCGTTAATGATATCGGGGAGATTAATGTTGATGCATCCCTGATTGCCAAGGGTGCGAATATTACGGACACACAGGATATTGTGCCACTCACCAACGGGTGTATATGCTGTACGCTCAAGGGCCAGATGGCAAAGAATATCGAAAAAATCATATCTTCCGGAAAGTATGATTACATAATGATTGAGGCAAGTGGTGTATGTGAGCCGATGCCTATTGCCCAGCAGCTTCTCTCAATCAAGAATGGTGTACTCGACAACATTGTCGGGGTAGTTGATGCAATGCGTCTTGTCGACGAGTTTGCGTCAGGCGAGAAACTTCTTGAGAAGGATAAAATCGGGGAGGAGGACATCGAGAGTCTTCTTGTCCAGCAGATTGAATTCTGCTCGACTCTTGTCATAAACAAGACAGACCTTGTCTCTGAGAGCGACAGGAAGAAGGTCAGAAAGGTCATTGAGGCATTGCACCCTGGAGTGAAGGTGATAGAAACAACCATGGGTAATGTTGCCGTAGGTGATATCCTCTCCACTTCGTCATTCGATTTCGACAAGGTTTTTGAGGAAGCAGGCTGGTGCCGTGCACTTATGAGTGAGGAAGGTCTTGGCGACAAGGATGATGAAGGAAATCCTGAGAACCATCATGATGAGGAAGAGGAACACGAACATCATCATCACCATCATCATGACCATGATGATGACGATGACGACGATGATGAACATGAAGAACATGATGAACATGAGCATCATCACCACCATGAGCACAGGCACGAAGGAGAGAGTGAGGATGAATACGGTATCGGAACTTTCATATACTACAGGAGAAAACCTTTTGTCAGGGAGAAGCTCAGGGAGTATGTGAAGACATGGCCGAGAAATATCATAAGGTGTAAAGGTACCATATGGTTCAGCGATGAGGACGACATGGCCTATGTTCTTGAGACAAGCGGACGCCAGCTGATGTGTTCGCCTTACGGCAAGTGGGTTGCCTCTGCTCCAACAGAGATTAGAAAGAAGCTCATTGAGGACGACCCGAGGATTCTTCAGGACTGGGATCCGTATGTAGGTGACAGGATGATCAGACTGTGCATTATCGGAAAGAACCTCGACAAGAAGCACATAGCAGCAGAGCTTGACAAGCTCCTTGCAGATAACTAAGTGATAAGGCCTCCGTTCAGGGGGCCTTTATACTACTCTTTTTCTTCCGGTTCCTTTTCCTTCATGTCCACTTTGGGGATAAGTGATTCGGCTGTCTTTCCCTTTCCGTTGTTTTTTACATAGAAGAACCCGATTACAGAGAAGGTGAGTGCCCCGATGAAGTTGATGAAGAGATCTTTCATCGTGTCAAAGAGCCCGACATCGAGGTAACCTCCGAGCCCGAGGGGGATCTGTGTCCCGTCAGCCTGGACGATTATGCAGTCTGTGATATCCTTAATGACTATTGCCTTGTTCAGCTTGTCGGGATTAAGTGATACCGAACCTATTGTGTTGATTACGTAGTCTTTCTGGAGATCGAAGTTGAAGATACGGTCCCCTGCGAATTCGAAGAATTCCCACAGCACTCCGATTGTCATCGAGAAACAGAACGCAACGAAGGCCAGGAAAGCAGGGGAGAGCTTGAATGTGAAGTGCTCGTCTCGGTTGAAGAAGTCGACAAGGGCAAAACCTACTGCTGAGAACAGAAAGCCACTCATGCAGTGGAGAACACTGTCCCAGAACGGGAATGCGATGTAGAAGGATGATAGCTCGCCCAGAACCTCTGCAGAGAATATGAATATAAGGATAATCACCTCAAATGTTGAAGTGAGATGAATGCGAAGTGTCCGCGATGCTATTGACGGGAGAATCAGGAGGAAGAGCGTCAGTACACATACGAATGCACTCTCGTAGTTACGCATGAATATGAACCTGACAAGGAGTGCGATAAGCAGTGCTCGTTCAACAAGATATACAACAAGGGATGTCTTGTTGTCATAAAGTGGTGGTCTCTTTTTCTTTTCTTTCTTCACTTTTTCTTTTAATGGCATTGGCTGCAGTCTCCATTACAGTTGCCGTCACAGTCAAGGACAAGGTCATCCTCTTCAAGTGTACCGGCTATATATTGTTTTACAGCAATATCGGCATTGCCTTTGACGCCTCCGACTATCTGGATATCGCTCAAACTTAGGTCGACGACCATCCTCGGATCGAGGGAAAGGCAGATGAATGTGTCCCTCTCGGTTTCCCTGAGTTTTCTGATGATGTCTTCTTCTCCTGAGACTTTTATCACTTCATTTGAAAGTATCTCATCTCCATCTGTGTCATAGAGACTGAGTGCAGTAGCATCCTGTGCTTTCTTCTCGATTAATCCTTCTCTTACCGGTATTGCTATTCTCATAATGGGATAAGTTTATAGGTTATTTTGTGTTATCACCAGCTTGTAAAATACAAAATTCCCATAATCCGTCAAATGACACAAAAGTTGTCGGTTTAAGGGACGATATCATGGGATTGACAGTCTTGGTAGAGGTACATAACATTCAGAAAAGTGAAAGAGACCGTAATGAAGAGAGAGCTCAAGCCTTATCAGATAATCGAGAATACGATATCGGGAGAATTCAGAAGGGGGCTATGGGCGCCCTTCATCGATGCAATAAAGACCTATGCCCTCATTTCTCCCGGTGACAGGATAGCTGTGTGCATCTCAGGCGGAAAGGACTCCATGCTCCTTGCCGTCATGATGAGGATGCTTGAGCGCATATCTGATTTTCCGTTTGAAGTTGAATATATAGTAATGGATCCCGGCTACAGTGAAGAGACTATGAGAGTAATAAGAAACAATCTCTCTCTTCTCAATATTGATGCTACTGTTTTCAGGACAGACATCTTCTCTGTTGCAGACAGTGCGGAGAAGTATCCTTGCTATCTTTGTGCAAGGATGAGGCGGGGATGGCTTTACAGGAAGGCCTCGGAGCTTGGGTGCAACAAGATAGCGCTCGGCCACCACATGGATGATGTCATCGAGACTGTCCTTATGGGGATGTTCTATTCCTCCCAGCTGCAGAACATGCCTCCAAAGCTGAAAAGCCGCAATTACGGGGGAATGGAGCTCATCAGGCCACTCTACCGGGTCCGTGAAGACGATATCATCTCATGGTGTGAGAAAAATAACCTCAGCTTCATCCGGTGTGCCTGCTCGGTAACGGAGAAGAATGCTGTTGACGGGAAGGGGAGTAAGCGCGAGGAAGTGAAGATTCTCCTGGGCAGACTTGAAAAAGATAATCCCCACATAAAGGAGTCTCTTTTCAACAGCTTACACAATGTCTACATATCAACATTTCCTGCTTTCAGGGAAGGAAATGAGAAGGTCTCCTTCCTGGAACGTTATGACGAGACGGACGAGATATAACTTTTCTCAAGCCTAATTCCTTTATAATAAAAAAGTTGCGTGACTGATGTTATAATTACTTGTGTTCTAACCAATAACAGTGGGAAATTTTTCCATTATTTCCCTTTTCCTTATAGCCTATCGGCTCTTTTATTTGTTAATATTGTCCCGCTTGTCATAAACTCTGCACTCTTCTTTCGGTGACTGGGGAAAACAGAGGAAAGCAAACTTGTTAACAAGGGGCCGGGCAGACCCGGAAAGTATTTATGGAGTAAGGACAGGAAAGTAATGGACAAAACATTTACAAACAAGTACTTCACAGACCGTCAGAATGAATTTGAATCATCTGCAAGAAGTTATCCGCGGAAGTTTCCTTTTGCCTTGAATAAGGCTAAGGGAGTCACAATTGAGGATGTTGAGGGCAATAAGTATATTGATTTCCTCTGCGGAGCCGGCACATTGGCTCTGGGCCACAATGATGAGAGGGTGAATAAGGCTATGATAGACCTCATCTCATCTGGTTCTCCTCTTCACACTCTTGATCTTACGACACCAGTCAAGGATAAATTCGTAGAGACCATTCATTCGATTCTCCCGTTCGGCATGGGAAAGGATGTGAAAATCCAGTTTTGTTCACCTTCCGGTACTGATGCTACTGATGCTGCAATAAAACTCTGTAAGATAGCAACAGGAAGAAGTTCCGTAATTGCCTTCTCCGGTGGCTACCACGGAATGGGCCACGGGGCTATGGCTGTCACAGGTAACTGCTATGCAAAATCACAGGTTCCCAACCTGATGCCCGGCGTGCAATTCATGCCGTATCCCTATTCATACCGCTGTCCGATGGGGCTTGGCGGTGAGGCCGGGACAAAGGCATGCGAAGCATATTTTGAAAGACTTCTAAAGGATCCGGAGAGCGGGGTCAGCAAGCCGGCATGTGTAATCATCGAACCCATCCAGGGTGAGGGAGGAGTCATTCCTGCCCCTGTGGAGTTCCTTCAGACTGTCAGACGTGTCACAGCCGAACTCGATATTCCTCTAATCTGTGATGAAATTCAGTGCGGTATGGGAAGAAGCGGAAAAGTGTTCGCATTTGAATATGCAGGCATTGTTCCTGATGTGATTCTCTCATCAAAGGCTATCGGCGGGACACAGCCGATGAGCGTTGTAATCTATAATAAGAAACTTGATGCATGGGGACCTGGAACTCATGCCGGGACATTCAGGGGAAACCAGCTGGCAATGGCTGCGGGAACTGTTGTGATGGAGACAATCAGCAGACCTGAGTTCCTGAGTGAGGTTGTGAGAAAGGGAGACCTCTTCAAAAACAGGTTGCTTGCCCTCCAGAAAGAGTGCCCGGTCATCGGGGACGTCAGGGGGAAAGGCTTGATGCTCGGTATCGAGTTCGTTAATCCGAATGGAGAGAAGGATATCATGGGGCACCCGATGGAAAGCGGGACAATATGTGCAGCTGTCCAGAAGAAGTGTTTTGAGAATGGTCTTGTCATGGAGAAGGGCGGAAGAAACGGATCTGTTATGAGATGTCTTACTGCGCTTAATATATCTGACGAGGACCTGGAGAAGGGTATTTCAATCTTCGAAAAGGTCGTCAGGGAAGTGAACCGGGACTATGTCTGATTTCCCTTATATTTTCAAAAACGATGAAGAGACAAGAAATGAATATAAAGCTGTGGTCGAAAAGACCATGGCTTCTTTTCTCTCTTCTGTAAATGATGACAGTGCCTTCAGCGGGATTAACCCGTATGTATTGAGAAAGGAGATTGATGATCTCGGATTCCTTCCACTTGAAGGCGAGGGCTTTGAGAGGACTCTTGAAAAGGTGGAGAGTACAATACTCCCCAATCTTCTCAGAACCTGGTCTGTAAAGTACATGCCACATCTCCATTCTCCTTCCCTTATGGAGACGATAGCTTCTGAACTTCTCATAGCCACATTCAATGACAGTATGGACAGCTGGGACCAGGGACCAGCGGCAACAGAGGTCGAGAGGAGCGTAATCAACGGATTGAAGAAACTTTACGGCTACAGTGATTCGGCAGACGGCGTCTTCACTTCCGGTGGTTCACAGTCAAATATGAGTGCGATAATCTCCGCCCGTGACAGCTATTGCAATTCCGTCCTTTCCTGGGATGTAAAGAAGAAAGGGCTTCCTCCGTGCTGGAATAAACTCAGGCTCTACACTTCCGAGATATCACACTTCTCGATGGACAAGACGTGTCATATCATGGGACTCGGATACGATAGCGTGAGAAAAATCCCCGTGGATTCCTCTTTCCGTGTTGATATCCCCTCATTTGAGAAGATGCTGGAAGACGATGTGAAGGCCGGATTGATTCCCTTCTGTGCAGTTGCAACGATAGGGACAACAGATTTCGGTTCTGTCGACAATGTCTCTGAAATGAGACGCATCTGTGACATGTATCATATGCACCTTCATGCTGATGCTGCATACGGCTCGGCTGCGGTTATGAGCACCAAATACAGAGAGAGAATAGGCGACCTCTCGCTCTGTGATTCAATCACAATAGATTTTCATAAGATGTTCCTGCTTCCGATTTCCTGTTCGGCTGTTCTTGTCAGGGACAGTTCTCTCCTTGAACCGTTTGAGCTCCATGCTGATTACCTCAACAGGGAGGAGGATGAGGAGGACGGATATATAAACCTGGTAGGAAAGAGCATGCAGACGACGCGTCGTTTCGATGCCCTCAAGGTCTTCATGGCATTCCATACGAGGGGCAGGGACGGCTTTGACAGGATGGTCACAAAGCTAGTAGACAATGCTGAGCTATTCTATTCGATGATTAGAAATGATGATGACTTTATTCTTGCCACAAAGCCGGAACTTTCCTCTGTTGTCTTTGCTCTTAACGAAACAGACGAAATTAACAGAAAGGTGAGGCGTGCACTCCTTGAGGAGGGAATTGTCATCGGCCAGACTGTTGCTCTCGGCCGTGTCATGCTCAAGTTCACTCTTCTTAACCCGAACCTTGAAAAAAAGGATTTCGAGGAGATAATCAGGGAGATAAAGCGTCTGAGAGACAGTCTGAAATAGTTTCCTTTTTGCAGCCCTTGGAAAAATTCAGCTTTCCAGGGGCATTGTCTTCACGGCAACCTTCTTTCCGGAGAAGGCGATGCCGTACAGCTGTATCTTTCTGATGCCATCTCTCCTCATGTCGACTGTATATTCTTTTTCAATAATCTGGCCTATTGCTTTTTCTGCTGCAGATTCGAGTCCTTCCCCGTCTGCATCATCTATGGCCTTGAACTCCATCAATATCCCGCTCTTATTCTTTGAGTAAGGTTTGAGAGAGATATCGAACCGGCCTTCCCCAGATTCACGGTTTGAGGTAATCCGATAGTCATCAGACATTATAGCCAAGAGCCCGAGCATCATGCCGTGATAAAAGCTTTCTCCTGTCGTATCGAAGAAACTTGTTGCAGTTAAAAGATAATCTCTGAGAGTGGCTTCGAGGGCATTCTCATCATTGCTTTTGACTGCCAGAAGCACTTTCCTTATGACAGAGTTTGAAATGCCTGTACTGAGTATTGAGAGGATTTCTTTCCTGAATACCTGTCTTATTTCCCTGTTTGGAATCATAAGGTTACATATTGGGATATCATCAATGGTTCCCTCCACACTTGAAACCTTCAGATACCCTGTAGAGAGTAGGAAACTTGATATGGTGTCAACAGATGAGTTTATCTCCGGGTATACGATATCTGTGTCAACAAGAGCCTTCAGGGGAATGTTCTCAAGAAGACCTGCCAGTGCTTCCTGCATCTCACTATCTCCATTTTTGATGATTTCGAGAATCATGTCATTACTGCTTGTGCGTGACCAGAATGCCCGGGGAATACAATCATTGTTGAAGTAGCTTATAACTGACCATGGGTTATAAATTACCGTTTTCCCGAAAAGATAGCCGTCATACCATGATTTCAGTTCTTCCAGTTTCTCCTCTTTCCTGTAATAGTGTGACATTTCTTCCACCTCATGAAGGGTGAATCCGAAAAAAGGTGAATACCTGCTGTCAAGGACTGTGTTTACAGATAGATTGTTCAGGCCACTGAAGAGGCTCTCCTTGGCAACTCTGAGAATACCTGTGAGAATACCATACTCCAAGTCTTCATTATCTTTCAGCACTGCTGAGAAAAGATTCCTCATGAATGCAATAATCTCTTTGTAATAACCCAGAGTATATCCCTGCTGGATAGGAGTGTCATATTCATCTATGATAACCACTGTGCGTGTTCTATAGGCAGTGGAGAGAATGTGGGAGAGAATCCCGAGAGACGCCTGGCATTCAACTTCAGACACATTTCCTTCAAGCATCCGCCTGAAGAAAACCTTATCAGTTTCAGGTACATCATCACTGTCCAGGATATTAGCATGGCGCTTGAATTCATTGCGGATTGTGAGCTTCAGAATTTCGTACATATCTTTCCAGCTACTCTGGTGGGCATCCTTGAAGGAGATGAAAATCACAGGATAGGCCCCCTGGTAGGATTTATAACAATCATTTTCCTTCCAGATCATTCGCGAATGGAAATAGACAGATGTGTCCTCATCTGTTTTCTCAAAGAATGTCTTAAGCATGTCCATGGCAAGGGTCTTTCCAAAACGTCTTGGGCGGGTGAAAAGGGTAACCTTGTTGTGATTGTCTATGAGGTCCTTCACAAGAAGAGTCTTGTCGACATAGTAGCATTCGGAGGATACCTCCTTATATGATGTTATGCCGACAGGACAGGGAAGAAGCTCTGTTGTACGCATGATGCCTGCATTTTCTCTTGATCTTAAAGATTCCGGTCGTGGTGTGTTGGAGGGAATGTGCCATGTGGAGCCACGTTTAACGGCCCCTTTAATCTGACCGCTGTTGCACAGCTGGTTAACACGACGCACTGAAACACCCCAGTTCTCTGCAATTTCCCTAATACTTGGCATGAAGGTCTCCTTTTGAAGATATCTTATCTTAGCATAAAGTTGGAAATTTGCCAGAAATATTTCCAAATATTTCTACTTTCTTCCAATATCATGTTTTGTATAATATTGCTATTATTCACATCACAATAATTAAAGTGGTTGGAAATAATGAATATATTAATCCTCAGACATACAAATCTGGAAGTTGACAGCCCCTTAATCAATCACCGGAATGAAATCAAGGATAGCTTAATTTCTGGAATATTTTCTCCAGTGACTTATCAGCAATGAATACTTATGATACTCTCTTTCCCATGAAAAAAGTCTTAGTAGGAATGTCTGGCGGCATTGACTCTTCAGTTGCTGCCCAGCTGTTGAAGGATCAGGGATATATCGTTGAGGGAATTACCATGCTTATATGGAAGAAGGATGCACCATATCCTGCTCCTGTCGGCTCCAACAGCTGTTATAACCCGGAGAAGGAAGAGGATATAGAGGAAATAAGGGAAATCTGCAGGAAGATAGGAATCCCTCATCACACTGTTGACTGCTCCGACCTGTATGAATCAACTGTACTCAAGAACTTCAAAGATGAGTATATGAATGGGCGTACTCCGAACCCATGTATATGGTGCAACTGTAAGATTAAGTTCGGTGCAATGGTTGAAAAGGCAAGGGAGCTCTTTGACTTTGACTACTTCGCAACCGGCCATTATGCCAGGATAAGAAAAAATGAGGAAACTGGACGCTATGACCTTTTGAAGGCAGTAGACGGAAAAAAGGACCAGTCCTACTTCCTCTCCAGGCTTACACAGGAGCAGCTCTCATCAACGCTCTTTCCTCTCGGGGAGATGACAAAGGATGAGGTGAGAAGAATAGATGTTGCCCATACCTTCCATAAAGAGGGAATGAGTGAGAGCCAGGATTTCTATTCGGGAGATTATACAGACCTCTTACAGGTTGATGACAGGGATGGAAAGATAGTTCTTGCTGATACAAATAAGGTTGTCGGGGAGCATAAGGGTTTCTGGCACTATACAATCGGACAGAGGAAGGGACTTGGGGTATCATACTCGGAGCCTCTCTACGTGGTTCAGCTTAATCCGGAGAAGAATGAAGTTGTTGTAGGAACTGAGAAGTATGTCAGAGGACTCGGCGTTATATGTTCAAATCCCAACTGGATAGGAGATACTTCATTCAGAAGTGACATGATATATACTGCAAAGATAAGATCCACTTCCCCCGGAGTCCCGTGTAAGGCCGAGAAGACGGATAGAGGTTTCAACCTCACATTCTCGAGTGCAGTCAAGGCTCCGACTCCCGGGCAGTCTGCCGTTGTCTATGACGGGGAGCGTGTTATAGCATCTGCCATCATCGAAAGTGCGGAGACAGAAGCCTGACTGATTTTGCTTAGGAAGATATTCCGCTTCAGACTGAGTTGGAATATCTTCCAGGTGAACAATATTGGCTAGTTGAGCTCAATCACTCCATGTTTTCCATTGGATGTGAACCAGTTGCGGGTGTCCATGTTGTAGACTGTTATAGCTCCATCTTCTTTGAACCCATAATCCTTTGTCACGAATGATCCTGTGTCAATAAGAATGAAATTCAGTTCCCTGTCGTAAACAGGTACGGGAGGTAGATTGAATCCCTGGGTCGGGGAGTGCCCGATAACCATTGTCTTCTGGGAGATATTCTCCTCCATACCCTCTTCTTTTATGTCATAGGCTCTTTCGCCATTGATTACCTTTGAGCATTTGATAAGTGTGCGGCTCCATAGATCTTCATCGTAGTCCTTCCGGCAGATATCTTTATCGATGAGGTCCTTCATGGTGATTGAATAGTTTCCGTCAGGGAAGAATTTTCTGTAGGAATTAGGGAATGTATGCTGGA
This sequence comes from bacterium, assembly GCA_963640795.1. Taxonomy (GTDB): domain Bacteria; phylum Spirochaetota; class Spirochaetia; order Sphaerochaetales; family Sphaerochaetaceae; genus Ornithospirochaeta. The sequence goes on from CAVIAZ010000047.1 coordinate 12,023, forward strand.
TGATGTAGTCATCTAGTTCAATCCTGTATACAAGTGATTCGAGCCATGACAAAATTTCTTTTCTTCTTTTATCTGATACTCCGTTGAAACTTGCTATGGTCTTTTCACCCCCATTATTTTCCCAGCATCTCTTGATTCCAGAAAGGAGGGAATCTTTGGGCCAGGAAATAACTGAGCCTTCGCAGAAACCAAAGGAGAGAGATTGATCTGAGGTGTCTCTATTAAAATCATCTCTTTTCATATACTGAACATCAGATCTTAGGAATTGATAAAGCCACATGTCGTGATTTCCAAATACTGATTTGAAGTTCTTCAACTTCATCAGATATTCAATCACCTTTAGAGTATCAGGACCTCTGTCCCCGAAATCCCCCAGTCCATAGAGAGTGTCCCTGTCTGGGTCGAAACCTGCATTGTTGAGTGCTTCCAGCATTTTGCAATACATCCCGTGGATGTCGCCAATAACATAGCGCATAATAAATTCTCCTTAAAAATGAATTAGTCCGGACTTGGAGATGATTATTCTTCCTTTGCATTTCTATGGCTATATGCAAATTATTATTTTTGGGGACAAGAATATAACAAATTCGGGACAATCACGGAAACTGCATAAATCGGGGACAACTTTCCTGCTTTCTTTTCAGTTAATATTGACCTCCTTGTCAAAGATTTAATCTGTCTTCTTTTTGTTGTCACAACTATGGTGAGCAAAGACAGTTTCGAGCGGACAGCGTACTC
>CAVIAZ010000048.1:0-12258 GCA_963640795.1 bacterium
TTGTCCACCGCATGGAAGTTAAGCCTACAGAGCCCATTTACGATATCGCCGTCCCATAAAATGAAAGAAGATCCAGCTGATTGTCTGAGAGAGTGTTTTCTCAATGTCACTCTTTAAAACTGCAGGGGAGATCCTCATGTATTGTTATGTCCTTGCCGTCAAAGGAAAGAAAACCCTTCTTTATGAGGCTATCAAGTGCACCATCAAGATCAAACTGTACAGCATTATCGGCGTTGATGAAGTCGACAAGGTCATAGGGAAGAGTAGTCACTCCGTACTCACAGCTCATCACAATAAGGAGGCCAAGTTCATCTTCAGTGAAAACAATATCAGGAAAGAGCGGAGAGAGAATATGATTCATTATATCACTCTCCTTCTCCCCGGAGCTCTCGGCAAGAATCCTTGCAGCTACCTCAAGGAAAGTGAAGTCCAGGTGAACCATTCCCTCCACCGAGAAGTCCACAGAAGCATCTATGCCATGCCCGATCATGTGAATCTTCTTTACAGTTTTCTTCGGCATTAGGGAAATCATCCTCTCCCAGTAAACTGGAATCAATTTTTCATTTCTGGTCATTTGCTACCTGCCCCCTTCGATTCTTTTGTTGTATTAAGGTCTCAAGAAGTGTTATCTTTATTCTATGGCAGAACGCAAGAATTTCTCTAGGTATAATATGAGATGCGGCAGACTTCTCAGGGCAACTGAGAGTGACGTCAGGCTTGACGGCTTCGAGCTTCCGCAGCTCGACACCAGGTTCCTGGTAATCACGGCAAAAGACATCCCCGGCGAGAATGCAATCAATATCATGGGGACGAAAGTTCCACTTCTTGCCGAGAGCTACATATCATACGTAGGGCAGCCTCTCCTGGTCCTCTTTGGCCCCGATTATGAGAGCACAGAGCTTGCTCTCGAAAAGATTAAGGTCATTACAGTCCCGTTCGGGGAAAACGAAGAAAAACCCGAAGAGCCTCCCACTACGGAACCTCTTACATTTTCATGGAGTTCAGACAATCCGGAGGAAGATAGAAAGGAAAAGCAGGAAGGAAGGAAAGTCGAGACCAGTTTAAGTGTCATTCCTTCTGACATAAGAAAATACGTACGCCACAACATTCTCACATGGACGGAGAACAACGGCTCTGTCCACACACAGTGTCCGGCACAATGGGCCGAGCTTGTGAAGAAAACAATAGCATCCTCCACTCTTACCAACCAGGAGTATGTGACAGTACACCCGGAGAAATATCTTTCGCACTATGACGAATTCCTGCTCACCCCTGCCCTCTACGGGGCATTCACTGCCATAGCTTCCATCAAGACAAAGCTTCCTGCTGAAATGAAGATTGATTCGCTTGGACGCAGACCGAAGATAGACTTCTCTGTCACGACATGGCTTAACGGGGAGAACAGACCCAGACACGAAGAGATTTCTGTCACTGTTGACGGCGGAGCCTACTCTCTCAACGGGAGGGAAATCCAACGCCAGATCATGGCAGACATAGTCCCGAGGTATTCACTTGAATCATTCAAGGTGGAGATTACAAATGTCTCCTCCCATACAATACCCACCCTTTTCTCAGGCTCGAGCATCCACTCTTCAACCCAGTCATTCATCGCCCTTCACAATTCCAGACTTGCAGAAAGATCTTTGGTGACACCCTTGAAGCACTATCTCACAACAATGAGAGAAAGCACAAAGTTCACTGACTGGGTACCGAAGCATGACCTTACCGACCTTGGAGAGAAAATGAAAAGTGTGGCCGCAGACTCGGACTATGAGAGAAAATGGTCGGCAGGCTCCCTCCATGCAGGAGACTTCGGCCTCCAGGGGTACCTTTACGGCATAGGGCTCTCCTCCGGGCTTTCTGTTTCAGGGCTTTCAACAACATGTGCCAGGGAGAATCAGTTCCAGGCACAGATTTCCTACACAGCAAAGAAGAACATAACAATAAGGGGAGCCGTTCCCGCATCAGTCTCAGAAGACAAAACGCTGAAGGACCTGATTTCACAGTTCTTCAACAGGGGCACCGTTCCAGTCATATTCCAGGAAAACAACCTCCGTGGATACGACAGCGGTCCCGACATACTCTATACGTATCAGACGACATTCCTCACGCAATTGATGAAGGCTGCCAACAAACTCTCAACCCTCATCGGAGAGGATGACGGCCCGATAGATCTTAATTTCAACGCCCAGAATTTAACCCTCCCGTGTGAGTTTGAGGCATCCGGCTACGGGGCAGCGGTATGTGAGATTAACATACCGAAGGTATCATTGGAGCCGGTAGCAAAGAAACTGTGGCTGGACGTGGCTCTTGCCCTCCCGTACACAAGAGGAGTGCAGAGGAAGATCAAGTCGATAGCAACAGAGACTCTGGCAGCCCTTGGAGCCAGACTGGATGACAACTTCTCCATATCGGTGAAATTTTCAAGCGAAAAGAAGGATGCCAATGTCTACTCATCACTTGAAAATGCGACACGATTCCTTGTTACATCCAGTTACGTAGCTGCCTTATGGCAGGCTCTCGGAGAGAAACAGAGCCTTATTGCGCCTCCGGGGGCGAGGGAGATTGACGCAATATTGCAGGGAGGACAGGACAGGTGAAGATTGAATGTACCGTAGACGGAAAGGCGCTCACGCTTTCCCTTAACTCCAATAAGCCCCTCTCCCTGATTCTCCAGGAGAATCTCGACACAGAGAGTATCACCTCCCATTGCATGGGAAAGATGTGCGGGCTGTGCACTGTACTCATTGACGGCAAGGCGGAACTTGCATGCATGGTTCCCGCATTCGAAATCAGGAACAGGACGATTGTTACCTTCGACCAGTTCCAGAAGACAAGGGACATGAGAGACCTGGCCAGAGCTTATGAGCTTGTCGGGGTCGAGCCCTGCCAGGACTGCTATGCCTCCCGCTCCCTTGTCTACCAGTCCATCATTCTCTCCGGAGAGACGAGGCCTGATGAGATAAGAAGGGTATTGAGTGCCATAAGGTGCTCATGCCTTGAGAGCAACGACGAAGTGGCCATCATTATGAAGGCTGTTGAAATAAGGAGAAAGAGAAATGTACGAAGGTCTTAACTCGCCCTCAATACATGAGCCGGCAAACCTCTCTGAATACAGCCAGACAGTCCTCAGGTACCCGAACGCAAAGATTTGGGCGGGAGGAACGGCCATCATGAGCCGGGAGAAGAGTTATCCATCCCGCGAGAACAACCCGGAAGTTGTCTACCTGAACACCATTGATGAACTCAAGAAGATGTCACGTAACGACAGAATGATTGAAATCGGGGCAATGGTATCATTAAACAGCATACTCAGCACCCACAGGAGCACCATCCCCCAGATTCTGAGGGAGAACATAGAGAGAATCGGAAGCCCTCTCCTCACCGGGCGGGCCACTCTCGGAGGTGCGATAGCAACAACAGCTCCGATGTCTACACTGCCGGGGACCCTTATAACACTGGGGGCCAATGCCGAAGTGAAATCATTGAAGAAGAAGATTACCAAGTCAAAGTGGACACCGGTATCACAGCTTGTCAATGTCATGAAGGGCGGTCAGATTATCCTTCCCCAGAGGTCTCTCATAGCAAGAGTCAGGATTTCACTGGCTTCCTATGACTACTCATACTTCAGGGAGGAAGGATCCTACGTCGATGACGTGGAGGACACTGTTGCAGTCTCCTTCACTGCCAGTGAGGGACAGGAGAACCTTCTCAACCCACACCTTGCCATCACATTTCCGATGCAGGGAATTGTCTACTCGAAGGACCTTGACAACATCCTCATGCAGTTGCATTTTCCCCTCGGAAGACAGGCCTTCTCGCAATTTCTGCAGATAGCCTACACCTTCATTAACTCTGTCACACCTAACATTACAAGACTGCAGAAATCAAGGCTGAACTACATCCTTGAGGATCTGGTAAACACCATAAACACAAGAGTGCTGGCTCCTACTGCATTCGAAACGGCAAATTAAGGAAATAAGAATTGAGCAATTTTGTACATCTACACAACCATACAGACTTTTCTCTCCTTGACGGAGCGGCATCCATCCCAAGATACATAGCTAAATGCAAGGAAGTCGGGATGAATGCACTTGCCATCACAGACCACGGGAACATGTACGGGGCAGTCACCTTCTACAAGGAGTGCAAGGCCAACGGCATCAACCCGCTTGTGGGCTGTGAGTTCTACTACACACATGACAGACACGTCAAGGACCCGACAAGCAAGTACTACCACCTTATCCTGATTGCAATGTCGGACAAGGGCTACCATAACCTCATGGAGCTCAACAGCATTGCCTGGAAGGAAGGCTACTATTACCGGCCGCGTATCGACGACGAATCACTCAAAGCTCACAGCGAGGACCTGATCTGTCTCTCAGCATGTCTTGCCGGTGAGATTCCCCGCCTCATAGTCGCAAAGAACATCGAGGGGGCAAAGGAAAGGATAAAATGGTTCAAGGACCTCTTCGGCGACAGATACTACCTCGAGCTCCAGGACCACGGACTAGACGAAGACAAAATTGTCCTCGATGTACTTCCGGCCCTGGCAAAGGAGATGGATGTCCCCCTCGTATGTACAAACGACATCCATTACATTGAAAAAGACGACTCAAATGCACACGACACCCTGATTTGTATCGGAACACAGTCAAAGAAAAATGACAAGAACAGGATGTCATATAAGCCGGGAGAGTTCTACTTCAGGACCCCAGAGGAGATGGAGAAGCTCTTCTCATGGTGTCCGGAGGCAATTGAGAACACTGCAAAGATTGCCGAGAGGTGCCACCTCGAGATCAACTTCCCCGGCCCTATTCTCCCCAAGTGCCAGATCCCGCCTGAGTTCAAAAGTGACGCAGACTATCTGACATTCCTCTCTTATGAAGGTTTGAAGAAGAGGTACCCGGAGGCTGAGGGCGATGAGCTGAAGATGCTTAATGAGAGACTCCAGCACGAACTCGACATAATAATAAAGATGGACTTTCCGGCCTACTTTCTGATAGTCCGTGACTATATCCACTGGGCCAAGGTTCACGATATCCCGGTAGGACCCGGAAGAGGCTCGGGAGCCGGAAGCCTTGTTGCATACACAACAGAGATCACAGACGTAGACCCCATACAGTACAACCTTCTCTTCGAGAGATTCCTCAACCCGGAAAGAGTGTCACTTCCTGACTTCGACGTTGACTTCTGCTTCGAAAGAAGAGGCGAAGTTATTGACTACGTCACAGAGCATTACGGCCACGATTCCGTCGGTCAGATTGTCACGTTCGGAACACTCAAGCCAAAGGCTGTCCTCAAGGATGTTGCACGTGTCCTCGATATACCATTCGACGAATCAAATAAGATTACATCCCTAGTTCCTGATGAAATTCCCGGCATAAAGCACATACATGTCACAGATGCACTGAAAGCGGAGCCCAAACTCCAGGAGATAAGAGACCGCGGTGGTGTATATGAGGAGCTTTTCGATACAGCCATCAGGCTTGACGGCCTCAACAGGCACACTTCCCTCCATGCTGCCGGCGTTGTCATAGGACGTGAGCCCCTTGACAGGTATGTCCCGCTGTGCGTGCCTGACCAGTCCACCGGAGGGCTTGCCAGCCAATACACCATGCTCCAGATAGAAGAGTGCGGACTTGTCAAGATGGACTTCCTCGGCCTCAAGACGCTGACCCTCCTCAAGCATGCCGTAGACCTCATCCATAAGAGGGAGCCAGGCTTTGACCTTCAGAAAATCTCCACTTCCGACAAGAACACTTTCGACATGCTCTGCCGTGGTGACAGTGCATACGTCTTCCAGTTCGAGTCCTCGGGTATGCAGGAGATTCTGAAGCGTGCAAAACCCAATTCGATAGAAGACCTCGTCGCCCTCAATGCCCTCTACCGCCCGGGCCCGATGCAGTTCATCGACAAGTACATCAACTCAAAACTCGGCATTACTCCGATTACCTACGCAGACCCGGCCCTCGAGCCCATCCTGAAGACAACCTACGGGGTTATTGTCTACCAGGAACAGGTCATGCAGACAGCCCAGATCATTGCAGGCTACTCACTTGGAGAAGCCGACATATTAAGACGTATCATGGGTAAGAAGAAGGTAGAGGCACTCGAGAAGGAACTCACGAAGTTCATCGCCAAGGCCGAAGCCAAGGGACATACAAGGGAGCATGCAATAGAGATTTTCGAGTATCTGAAGCCGTTTGCAGGCTACGGGTTCAACAAATCACATGCCGTTGCGTACTCGATTATCGCCTACCAGACGGCCTTCCTCAAGGCAAACTACAACACAGAGTTCCTGGCTGCCAACCTCACCAACGAAATGAACAGCCCGGACAAGTTCAAGGAGTACCTCAACCTTGCCCCGAAGTACGGCATAAAAGTGGTACCTCCGTCAATAAACCGCTCTGAAACACAGTTCTCAGTCGACAATGGTGATATCATCTACGGCCTTGCTGCCATCAAGAACGTAGGAGCAAACATCGTTGATTCGATTATAAGCGAAAGACGCAAGAACGGACCATACAAGTCATTCATGGACTTCCTGTCCAGGCAGGGTGAGAATACACTCAACTCAAGACTTCTCGAGTGTCTGATTAAGACTGGATGCTTTGATGAACTCGGAGTCGACAGGGCAGTACTTCTTGCTAACCTGGATGATGCCCTCAAGTTCGACAAGGCCCAGAAGAGCCAGTCCGCATTTGGACAGCTCTCCCTCTTCGGGGAGGAGGAAAGCGTGATGAACACCTTCGAGATGAAGGAGGTTCCCCCATTCCTCTACATGGAGAAACTGAAGATGGAGAAGGACCTTCTAGGCTTCTACATCTCCGGTCATCCTCTTGATTCCTACAAGAAGGAAATAGAGACGTGTGTCATCATCAATCTCGCAGATCCCGACACAATACCGTTCGGCTCCGACACACAGATTATCGGGCAGGTGATTGCCCTCCGGACTGTTATATCGAAAAAGGGAAACGGAAGTAAACTTGCCTTCCTGACCATCCAGACCAATACAGGAGACACCGAGGCAGTCATCTTCCCCAAATCCTACGAGGCTCTCGCGGGAAGGATTGAGGCAGACGGCATCTACGGCTTTTTGGGCAAGTTCGACAGGAAGGACGGCAAGATATCTTTCATAATCAATGACATCGTTTCCGCAAAGGATCTCAAGCCCATAGCTGTGAACAGGGTTCATATAAAGCTGAAGGCAAATGCCCCGGTTACAAAGGAAGGGCTTGAGGAGCTGAGAAAGGTGATGGCCGAGAATGAGGGTAAGACTCAGGTTCTGCTCTCCATCGACGGAGTCGAGGGTGAAGAGCTGCAGCTCAGGGGAACCGAGAGTGTTGAATATTCACATAATCTCTACACATCCCTCACCTCTTTGGATGTTGTCTTAAAGGTCTGGGTTAATTAATTTTATTCTGGAGGCTTCTTCGAATGCTTTATAACGACATATTGATGAGAATTTCACTCTACCTTGCAAGGGTGCTCAATGCGTACTCAATCCTTATCTGGATAAGAATCATCCTCTCCTGGTTCGTCCGGTACCCGGCACGGAATAACTTCGTCTACTGGATGGGAAAGCTGGTCGATCCGTACCTGGGCCTATTCAAGGGAAGGAAGTCATCAGTCGGAAGCCTCGATTTCTCCCCCATCTTCGCTGTAGGCGTACTCTATGTCTTTGAGGGGATTTTCCAATACTATGGAATGTTTGGAACCCTGACTCTCTCGAGTGTCCTCTATCTCTTCCTCACTGCCCTCTGGTCCTACGGGCTGAGCATCTATTTCTGGGTACTCTTCTTTGCACTCGTCTTCAGGACAATTGCCGCTTTTTCAAATAACCCTGCCTACTCGTCGATAGGTAATGCCGCAGAGCCCGTGACAGGCTTTGTGCGCCAGATGGCGGGACGGCATTATCTCTCGGAGAGGACAGTGTGCATAATCTCCCTTATCCTTGTCATAGCATTCTACTTCATCGTGCAATATTTGGTGGGGTGGCTCAGTAATCTTGTATTGAGAATTCCTTTTTAAGCTATGAACAACGTCCCTCTCACCGTACTCCCGCGCATAGGAAAGAAGAAAGCTGAAGAGTTCCAGAAGAATGGTATATATACCCTTGAGGACCTGGTACTCTATGCTCCACGTGCCTACGATGACAGGAGAGAGGAAAGACCTGTCAGGTATGTCACAGAAGAAGACAGCACCGTAAACTGCCACATAACAATACTCTCGCATTCGGCCTTCTCATCCAAGAACGGACGGACGGTCAAGATTACGGCAGAGGATGACGAGGGGACAAGAGTAGAACTCTTATGCTTCAACCGTGACTATCTTGAGAAGATGCTCTATACAGGAAGCCAATGGTACCTCAACGGAAGTGTAAAGAAGCTCTATGGCACTTACCAATGTGCCTCCTTTGATGTAAAGAAGACAAAAGAGGAGTGCGGAATCGGGAAGATTCTTCCCCTCTACCCCCTCTCGGGAACGCTGAAGCAGAATGACTTCCGCCTTGCCGTCCCCGCAGCTCTCTCCATTCTCTCCCCCATCGAAGAGGTCCTCCCTGCAGGCATCAGGGAAAAATATAACCTCTACAGCAGAGAGAAAGCCCTCTCCGAGCTGCACTCCCCCACTGACGGGAATACTCTCACCAAAGCCAGGGAAACCCTCGCATTCACAGAGCTCCTTCTCATGGAGATAAAGGTCATGAGAGAGAAACCCAAAAGCAGGTTCAAACATATAAGGCCGACAGCACTTGAGAAGAGACTCCTGGAGTCCCTCCCCTTTGCTCTTACCGAGGACCAGGAGAATGTGCTGGAGGAAATCAGGAGCGACCTCTCCTCAAAGACTCCCATGTCGCGACTTCTCCAGGGAGATGTCGGAAGCGGAAAGACCTTAGTTGCATGGCTCAGCAGCCTCTTTGTAATAGCCTCAGGCGGGCAGGTTGCATTCATGGCCCCGACAGAGCTTCTGGCCAGGCAGCATGCAGAGAATGCCTACTCGCTTCTTGCCCCGCTGGGAATAAGGATTTCATTCATCACAGGAGACGTTAAGGGAAAAAGCAGGAAGGCTGCACTTGAAGCGTTAAGGAAGGGGGAAATCGACCTTGCAGTCGGAACCCATGCCCTCTTCTCCTCTGATGTAACATTCAGGAATCTTGAGTACGTGATTATAGATGAGCAGCACCGCTTCGGAGTCGGACAGAGGGAGGCATTGAAAACCAAGGGGAAAGAGCCACACATGCTCAGCATGACGGCAACCCCGATTCCGAGAACCCTTGCCCTCACTCTCTTTGCCGATATGAACATATCGACAATAAAGACAATGCCGAAGGGTCGAAAGAAAATCATCACATACACGGTAGGTCCCAACAGCAGGGATAAGATGTATGCTTCCATCGCCGTTGAATTCCAGCGGGGGCATCAGGCTTATTTTGTCTATCCAAGAATCGACGACGAAGGGGAAAGCGACCTTAGGGATGTTATGACTATGTACTCATTCCTAGAGGAGAAGTATCCTGGAGTGCCGTCTGCATTCATACATTCCCGCCTTCCCGAAGAGGAGAAGATGAAGATCCTCGAAGATTTCAGAGAGCAGAAGATCTCCTACCTTGTTGCAACAAGTGTTGTGGAAGTCGGAATCGACATACCGAATGCCACCTGCATGGTCATAGAGCATGCAGACAGATTCGGTCTTGCCGCCCTCCACCAGCTCCGGGGAAGGGTCGGAAGGTCTTCCCTCCAGTCCTACTGTTTTCTTGTCTTTGAGAGCGAACTCAGTCAGGATGCCCGGGAGCGGCTCTCTGTCATGAAGGAGACAAACGACGGCTTTCTGATAGCAGAGAAGGACCTCGCCATAAGAGGTCCGGGAGAGATAGCAGGCTCAAGGCAGTCAGGATTTTTAAAGCTTAGATTTGCTTCCCTCACGGAGGATACTCTTCTTGTCTCCCGTGCAAAGATGGAAGCAGAGAGCATAATCGGGGAAGACCCGGGCCTTATAAAAGGAGAGAATGCCCCACTGAGAGAGGCATTGAACAGAGGATAAGAAAAAAATAAAATCTCACCTATGTTTACACGAGAAGACGCCATTGCACTATGGCATAAATACAATAAGAGCGAGAGCCTCTGGCACCATGCACTCTCGGTTGAGGCAGTGATGAAGGAAGGTGCCGTCAAGTACGGTGAGGATCCGGAATATTGGGGCCTTGTGGGACTCCTCCATGACATTGACTGGGAGATGTACCCGGATGAGCATTGCAAAAAGGCCCCCCAGCTTTTAAAAGAGATTGGGGCAGATGATGACTTCATCCATGCTGTCTGCTCTCACGGCTGGTCGATATGTACAGAAGTAAAGCCTGAGAAGACCATGGAGAAGTTTCTCTTCGCAATTGATGAGCTTACGGGCCTTGTGAACGCAACCGCACTCATGAGACCGGAGAAGATGAAGGGTATCAGTGTAAAGTCGGTAAAGAAGAAGTGGTCAAGTAAAGGCTTTGCCGCAGGCGTCAACAGAGAAATAATCGAGAAGGGAGCAGAACTACTTGGAACAACAAAGGAGGAGCTTATAGAGCTCACCATTGCCGGTATGACAAAAATAGCACCCTCCCTTAATCTGTGGCCCGAGGAATAAAATCATGCGTATAACAGGTGGAAAATACTTGAGACGTAATGTAGTCTGCCCTCCCGGAGTCATCCGCCCTGCCATGGACAGGATGAGGGAGTCCCTCTTTGCTATTCTTGGAGACCTCACGGGATGCTCGTTCCTTGACCTCTTCTCAGGCTCGGGATGTGTTGCCATCGAGGCAGCCTCCAGGGGAGCAAACCCAATCCACCTGGTTGAGATGGACAGAGGAAAGAAGGCCGTAATAGAGAAGAATCTCTCCTTTGTAGAGGAGGACAAGAAGCTCTTTGTAATGGATGCTTACCGCTATATCCTCTCAACCCTCACAAAGTACGATATAGTCTATGCAGACCCTCCGTTCAACATGGAGGAGAAGGTGAAACTCCTTGAGACAGTTGCAAAGGCCGGAATCATAAAGGAGAGAGGACTTTTCATAATCCACTACCCGCTGGAGGAGAGATCCCTCTGGCCGGAGAGCGTTGACGGCTTTACTCTCATAGATGAGAGAAAGTACGGCCGCTCCGTCCTGAGGTTCTACAGAAGAGGATAATAAATGCTGAAGATAGACGAGAAGAACATAGGCCGTGACACGGGCTACTTCATGAGTACCGATACAGACAACAAGTACATTGTGAAACCTGTCAAATACTTCGGTCTCTCACAGGAAGAGGCAGGAGTCCATGCCGCCCTGAAGGGAGCAGGACTCAAGGACATGCTCGACAGAGAGGGCCGCACCTGGATGATTATAAGAACCCGCATGCATATTGAATCCTATGCAAAGTGGATGGATGAGTACACAGCAGAGACATGGTGCCAGAAGGGATTCAAACTCTATTGTCCCCGTGCAGTCAGGGCCTTCGACAGGGATGGCAACCTGCTCTTCACATCTGAAAGTCTCTGGATAGTGATGAACATGGTGAGGATGAGGCCGGAGAGACCTGATTATATAGAGCCCAGGCTTCCGGAAGTCGGGGATAAGGCACTTCTCTTCAATCCCGATTTCCCGCACTTTCCCCATATGGAGGAATACACAGGAGAGGAATTTCCGTCAGAACAGATTCACATAGACTACTACGACTATGACTACAACAGGCACGTGAATAACCTCAGCTACATCAATTGGCTGATGTCCTCATTCCCGCCTGACTATCTTGATTCTCACTGTCCATCATTCTTTGATGTTGAGTGGAAGAAACAATGCCACTATGAGGACAGGCTGTATGTCAGGACAAAGAGAAAAGAAGAAGGAAGCGACGAATTCTTCACGTCCATCTGCAGAGAAGATGAAAGCGGAGAGGACGAGGTTGTCTTCCACGCTGTTACCCGATGGAGAGAAAAGAAATGATTGATGATATCTTAATCCTGGACTGCCCGCGCTGTGACGGCCCGGCAAGCGTAGAGTACGAGAACGGCTGGTGCCTTTACATAACATGCCTTGACTGTGGCTGCCACACAGTGGAAGTCGAATACAAGTCAGAGAAAGACAAACTCCCCGCCCTTCAGAAGGCAGCTACCCTATGGAATGTCGGGAAGGTTATAAAGATGGAACCCGGAGAGTGAGACACCTTTCTTTATTCCTCGAAAATGAAAATTTCGAGCTTTGGGGATGAAATCAGGCAAAAAAGGAAAAATTATCCT
>CAVIAZ010000049.1:0-12210 GCA_963640795.1 bacterium
GAAGCCCAGCTGAGTGCGTTTCCGGCAAGGTCAGTAAAAGTAATGATTGTATTGTTGAAAGTAGCCTGGATGTAAACATTTCCCTCCAGAACGGTCTTCTTAACTTTTTTCTTTGCAGTAGCCATATTACCTTACTTCCCCTTATTTCTTCTTTCCAGCGACAGTCTTCTTCTTACCCTTTCTTGTGCGGGCATTGGTCTTGGTTCTCTGACCTCTGACTGGAAGACTCTTTCTGTGACGAAGGCCTCTGTAGCATCCGATGTCCATAAGTCTCTTGATGTTAAGGGCGACTTCTGTTCTGAGATGTCCTTCGATTTTGTACTCTTCCTCGAGAACGTTTCTGAGTGTTGCGATCTCGTCCGGAGAGAGTGTATTAATTCTTACATCTGGATTTATTTTTGTCTTCTGACAGATATCCATTGCTGATTTGTTTCCAATTCCATAGATATATGTCAGGGCGATCTTGACTGCCTTGTTTGGTAAGTCAACACCTGCTATACGTGCCATCCTCGGCCTCCTAATTATTTCTGTCTCTGCTTGTGCTTGGGGTTCTCGCATACAATGCGGACGACGCCAGCACGTCTAATAACTTTACACTTGTCACAAATTGGTTTGACACTTGCTCTTACTTTCATAGTAAACAGCTCCTTTAGATTTTCTTTGCTTTCTTCTTTCTCGATTCAACAAAACCGTCATGGTGATGCATCTTCATCATGCTGTCCAGCTGCCTCATTGTATCGAGGTCAACGCCGACAAGGATGATTAATGATGTTCCGCCGAACAGCATTGCTACTGAAGAAGGAAGATCAAAGATCAACTGAACCAGAGTAGGAATCAAAGCGATGAAAGCAAGGAAGATTGCACCTGGAAGGACAATCCTGTTCAGGATCTTCGTGAGGTACTCTTCGAGCTTCTCATTTCTGACGCCCGGAATAGAACCGCCGTTCTCCCTGATGTTCTTAGCCATTTCGATAGGATTCAAGCTAATCTGGGTATAGAAGAATGCAAAGCCTATAATCAGCAGAGTGTAGATTATCAGATATGGGGCTTTCTGCGGATTGAGGAAATTTGCTACTGCCACCATCCAGCCAATATTTGTATTGCCTAGCATAAGTGGGATCTGCATCAGTGTCGAAGCGAAGATTACAGGAATAACTCCAGAGGGGTTAATCTTGAATGGGATATATGTGCTCTGGGAGCCATACATCTTTCTTCCGACAACACGTTTTGCATATGTTACAGGAATCTTTCTTGTGCCCTGTTCTTCGTAAACAACAAGAGCGACAACAAAGAAGAACATTATGATGACTACTACAAGAGATACCGGGTTGATTGTCTTGTCGATAATACCGGTAACCATTGTGTAGAAAGCATTAGGAATTCTTGCAACAATACCAGCGAAGATCAGCAACGAAATACCGTTACCAACACCGAACTGTGTAATCTTCTCACCAATCCATACACAGAGCATAGAGCCTGTTGTACAGCTTAATATTGCAAGTGGAATGAAAAGTCCCACCGGAACTGCGAGAGCGCCGGGGATAGACTGAGCATATACAGATGCAGCAAGTGACTGGATTATACACACAACGACAGTTGCATAGCGGGTATACTGCTGAATTTTCTTCTGTCCCTGCGGGTCTTCTGCCAACTTCTTCAATGACGGGATGACCAACATCAGCAACTGAAAGATAATCTCAGTGCTGATGTATGGCATAACACCCAACATGAATATAGAGAAATTGGAGAAAGCACCACCGGAGAAAAAGTTTAAATATTCAGTGATGGAAGATGAGTACATCCTGTAGTAGTCATAGACAACTCCAGGGTTGACTCCTGGAATCGGGAGGTAAGCCCCGATTCTTGTAACAATCAGAAGACCAAATGTAATCAGAATCTTCTTCTTGATATCTTTCATTCTGAACATATCTACCAGTGTGTTTGCCATAAAATCCCTCTTACTTAACGACGACGTTACCACCAGCAGCCTGAATCTTCTCAGCTGCCTTCTGAGAGAGAGCGACTCCCTCAACTGTTAACTTCTTGGTGATCTCACCTGAAGCAAGAATCTTTGCGGTAGTGTTCTTACCCTTGATAACTCCAGCCTCGAGGAGAGTCTCATTGCTGACTACCTGACCGTCTTCGAAGACAGCATCAAGAGTCGAAAGAGAAACAGCCTGATTTTCCACCTTGAATGGGTAGTTGGAGAATCCGCGTCTTGCGACACGTCTGTACAGAGGCATCTGACCGCCTTCAAAACCAAGTCTTACGCCACCGCCTGAACGGCTGTTCTGTCCGTCATGACCGCGTCCGCAAGCTCTTCCCTTGCTGGATGCACCACGGCCGACAATAGTCTTAGACTTTGTTGCGCCATATGGCTTAATAATCTCTGCCATCTTAAATCTCCTCAACCTTTACAAGGTGTTCAACTGTGCGGACCATACCACGGTTAACAGGATTATCCTCACGAATAACGAAAGAATCAATCTTGCCGAGTCCGAGTGCCTTAACGGTCTTTCTCTGGACTGGAAGTGTTCCTGCTACGCCTTTAACAAGTGTAATCTTAATCTGCTTAGCCATGATCAACCCCACATTTCCTTAAGAGTTTTACCTCTGTTCTTAGCGACATCTGCAGCATTGTAGATGTGCTCGAAAGCATCGAAGGTAGCCTTGACTGTGTTGATAGCATTTCTGGAGCCGAGAGACTTAGAAATAATATCCTTGATTCCGGCAGCGTCACATACGAGACGGACAGCACCACCAGCGATGACTCCTGTACCAGGAACAGCCGGCTTCAGGAGAACTGATGCACTCTTGAAGTTTCCTACGATATCGTGAGGAATAGTTGTTCCCTTCACAGGGACTGTGATGAGAGCTGACTTAGCCTTATCTGTTGCTTTTCTGATTGCATCTGTAACGTCATTTGCCTTACCGAAGCCATATCCTACCCTGCCGTCACCATAACCGACAACAACGAGAGCTGCGAATGAAAATCTCTTTCCACCCTTGACAACCTTTGTTACACGGTTAAGTTTGACAAGCTTCTCTATGCAGTTATCCTGCTTAGCAACTTCTTCTTTTCTTGATCTTTCCATACCTAACCCCTTAGAACTCCAAACCAGCTTTTCTAGCGCCGTCTGCGATGCTCTTGACGATGCCATGGTAAAGATAACCATTTCTGTCGAAGACTACTGTCTTGATGCCTTTCTCAATACATCTCTTTCCAACAGCCTCACCGAGCTTCTCGGCATCAGCAACAGTGTTTCTGAGATTCTTGAATTCAGCCTCGAGAGTAGAAGCGGAAGCCAATGTATGACCTACTGTGTCATCAATAACCTGGACATACATGTTCTGGTTACTTCTGAATACAGTCATTCTTGGTCTGAGAGCAGTACCGGAGATAGACTTTCTGATATGATTCTTTCTTCTGGCATGCTTTCTTGCTTTATCAATCATTCTGTTCATACTAAGCCACCTTATTTCTTACCACCAGACTTACCGACCTTGCGGCGGATATTCTCGGTTTCGTACTTGATGCCCTTGCCCTTGTAAGGCTCAGGACCTCTGAGAGATCTGATTTCAGCTGCAACCTGACCGACTCTTTCCTTGCTGATACCGCTCACAATAAGCTTGTTGGCAGACTCAACAGTGATTGTGACATCACTAGGAATCATGAAATCAATCTGGGTTGAGTAGCCGAGGGAGAGAGTGACAAGACCCTTTCCTGCCTCTGCCTTGAAACCAACACCATTGATGACAAGAGCCTTGCTGTAGCCCTGGCTGACACCCACGATCATGTTATTGATCAGCTGTCTGTACAGGCCATGATAGCCCCTGACTTCCTTCTCGTCGTTAGCTCTGGTCAATACAACTTCATTGCCTTTCACTTCGACGTTAATCTGTGGCCTTACTTCCTGGGAAAGTGTTCCCTTGGGTCCCTTTACTGTCACAACGCCGTCAGCAACTGTAACTGTAACACCCTGGGGGATAGCAACTGGTAATTTTCCGATTCTTGACATTTTATCCTCCTATTACCAGATTGTGCAGAGCACTTCGCCACCAACACGTGCTTCCTTAGCTTTCTTGCCTGTGATAACACCTGTTGAGGATGATACGACTACGACGCCAATGCCGTTATAGACACTTGGGATATCCTTGTAACCGCAATAAACACGGCGACCAGGAGTAGATACACGATTAATACCATGGATAACCGGAGTCTGGTCATCTTCATACTTGAGGAACACTCTGATGAATGTGACGTCATCCTTTGTTATCTTCTTGAAATTCTTGATGAATCCTTCGTTCTTAAGAATCTTTATAATCTGGAGCTTAAGATTGGAAGCTGATACATCTACTTTTTCATGCTTTGCCTGACTAGCATTTCTGATCTTAGTCAGCATATCTGCAATTGGATCACTAACTGCCATTTTCTTATCTCCTACCAGCTTGACTTGGTTACGCCAGGAATCTGGCCTTCGCTTGCGAGCTTTCTAAAGCAACATCTGCACATATCGAACTGGCGCATATATCCTCTAGGACGACCGCAAATACGGCAACGATTATAGCTTCTTGTAGAGAACTTGGGTTCTCTGTTGCATTTAACGATTAAAGACTTTTTAGCCATGGAGTGCTCCTTACTTTGCAAACGGCATGCCGAGATTCTTGAGAAGAGCATAGCCCTGCTCATCGTTAGCTGCGCTTGTGACGATTGCAACGTTCAAGCCACTGACTCTCTCGATCTTGTCGAAGTCGATTTCAGGGAAAATAATCTGCTCGGTGATTCCGAGGGAATAGTTTCCATGACCGTCAAAAGCATTAGGATTGACTCCCTTGAAGTCCTTGACACGGGGAAGAGCGATACAGATAAGACGCTCAAGGAAATACCACATGTTATCGCCACGGAGTGTGACCATAGCACCGATCTCCTGTCCCTCTCTAACCTTGAAGTTAGCAATGGACTTTCTGGCCTTGGTCTTCACGACATGCTGGCCGGTAATCTGCTCAAGTTCCTTGACTGCAGCCTCGAGGAGTTTCTTGTTTGTTGTTGCCTCACCGACACCAACGGAAACAGTAATCTTCTCAACTTTCGGGATCTGCATAGGAGTCTTGAAGGAGAATTCCTTCTGCAGAGCAGGAACGACCTCTTCCAGGTACTTTTTCTTGAAATTTGGTACAAACTTCTCAGCCATCAGAGTGTCTCTCCTGTCTTCTTGGCATAGCGGACTTTCTTTCCGCCTTCCATTTTGTATCCAACCTTGCTTGCATTGCCTTTTGAAACAAGTGCAACGTTTGAAGCAGAAATTGGAGCCTCAACTTCCATGATGCCGCCCTTATCCTGAGCATTTTTCTTCTTCATGGTCTTCTGAACCATGTTGGCACCCTGGACGATGACCCTGTCTTTTTCCGGGTCAACCTTGACAATCTTGCCGGTATAACCTTTGTTCTTACCGGTCAAGATCTTGACTGTGTCATCTTTCTTCAGTCTCATGTTCTTCTCCTACAACACTTCCGGAGCGAGTGAGACAATCTTCATGTAGCCATCTCTGAGCTCTCTGGCCACAGGCCCGAAGATTCTCTTTCCGCGAGGGTTATTGTTGGCATCAATGACAACGCAAGCGTTATCATCGAACCTGATATATGTACCGTCAGGTCTGCGGTATTCCTTCTTTGTGCGAACGACCACTGCCTTCAGGACGTCACCTTTCTTGATGGCGCCGTTAGGAAGGGCATCCTTGACTGCAACTACGATAATATCACCAACACCGGCAACATATCTATGGCTACCGCCGAGAACTTTGATGCACTGCACACGCTTTGCACCGCTGTTGTCCGCTACATTCAAATAAGTCTGCATCTGTACCATGACTTTTCTCCTTTAGCGAGCTCTCTCGACGACTTCAACGAGTCTCCAACACTTATCCTTGGAAAGGTGGCGACACTCCATGATGCGAACTGTATCACCAATATGAGCATCATTCTTCTCGTCGTGAGCCTTAAACTTTTTTGTCGAGATCACGTACTTCTTGTACAGTGGGTGGAGGGTTCTGTCAGAAACCTCAACAACAATAGTCTTGTCCATCTTGTCAGACTTGACTATGCCTGTCATAACTTTCTTCTGTGCTTCCATTTACGTGCCTCTCTTATTTATCTTTCTTTTCAAGACCGATGTCGATTGCATGGATTCTTGTATTAAGACGAGCGATATTTTTCCTTGTAGAACCAAGAGACATCGGGTTATCAAGATGGCCCAACACCTTCTGCATTCTAAGGTTAACCAGTTCTTTCCTGAGCTTATCTCTCTCTGCGACAAGCTCGTTATAGCTAAGATCTTTATATCTTTTCATAGTTTACTCCTGATTAGCACGAGACACGAACTTTGTCTTGATTGGAAGCTTAGAAGCGGCAAGTGTGAGAGCTTCTCTTGCAAGAGTCTCATCGATGCCCCCCATTTCGAACATGATTGCGCCAGTCTTCACGACTGCTACCCAGCCTTCTGGTGCACCCTTACCGTTACCCTGTCTGGTTTCAGCAGGCTTCTTTGTGTATGGCATATCGGGGAAGATGCGAATCCAGACCTTACCACCACGCTTTACGTGACGTGTCATTGCGACACGGGCAGCTTCGATCTGGCGGTTCGTAATCCAATATGGCTCCAAAGCCATGAGACCATACTCACCGAAGGAAATCTGGTTTCCCTTGTGTGCAACTGCGTCTCTAGTTCCGCGCTGCTTTTTTCTGTATTTAATTCTCTTTGGACTAAGCATCTTTTAACCTCTGTTCTCTTCAGCCTTATTCTTGCCTACAGATGCAACAGCCTCATCATCAGCCTTGACGCCATGCTCATAGATTTCACCATTGAAAATCCAGACCTTGACACCAATAGCACCGAAAGATGTGTTTGCTGTAGCAAAACCATAATCAATATCAGAACGAAGTGTGTGGAGAGGAACTCTTCCTTCCTTCATCTGTTCGTTTCTTGCGATTTCAGCACCACCGAGACGACCGGAACACTTGATCTTGATTCCCTGTACTCCACCTGCCATAGCATTGGAAATTGCTTTCTTCATAGCTCTGCGGTAAGCACCACGGCCCTCAAGCTGTCTTGCAATGTTCTGTGCAACAAGCTGAGCATCACATTCTGACTTCTTGATTTCCTTAATCTTGATCTGAACCTTCTTCTCTGTAAGCTTCTGCATCTTCTCTGCAATCTTCTCAACATTAGCACCCTTAGCACCGATGATGACGCCCGGGCGTGCTGTAGCGATTACCATAGTGATGCGCTGTGGCTTACGTACAATTTCGATTTCGCTGATCTCTGCACCTGCAACCTCAGGACAAGCAAGCAATGCCTTTCTGAGTACAAGATCTTCATGGAGTGTGTCTGCATACTCCCTTGGATCAACATACCACTTTGACTTCCATGTCTTGTTAACACCGAGTCTGAGTCCGATTGGATTTACTTTCTGGCCCATTATCTGCCTACCTTTGCTTTCTCGTCTACAACGACGGTAATATGAGACATTCTTCTGAGAAGGATGTCACGCTTTCCGTGAGAACGAGCCCATACTCTCTTAAGTCTGGGGCCGTCATTGACTCTCAGCTCTGCAACGAAGAGAGACTCTTCGTCGAGATTCTTGTTCTGAGACAAAGCGTTAGCACCTGCGGACTTGAGAACTTTCAGAATAAGGTCTGAACCTTTCTGAGGCATTGCCTCCAAGATGGCTACTGCTTCAACATACCCCTTGCCCCTAACGAGATCTGCAACTGGGCGGACCTTTGAAGGAGAAACCATCAAATATTTGGCAACTGCTTTATAACCTTTCTTAGTTTCCATAATCTAACCTTATTTAACCTTCTTATCAGATGCGTGCCCACGGAAAATACGTGTAGGTGCAAATTCACCGAGCTTATGTCCGACGAGGTTCTCGGTTACGAAAACAGGGACCCAAGTCTTGCCATTGTACACGGAAATCGTGAAGCCAACCATCTCCGGGATGATTGTCGAACTACGTGAGTAGGTCTTGATCATCGGCTTCTGATTAGCCTGGTTTGCTGCTTCCACCCTTTTCAAGAGCTTAGCTTCAATAAATGGACCTTTTTTGATTGATCTTGACATTTCTTCTACTCCTACTTGCGCTTCTTAACAATGAATGCATTGGATGGCTTCTTCTTGGAACGAGTCTTTCCACCCTTAGCCGGCTTACCCCAAGGTGTACATGGGTTTCTACCTGCAGCAGTCTTGCCTTCACCACCACCATGCGGATGGTCAACAGGGTTCATGACGACACCTCTCACCTTAGGTCTTCTTCCAAGATGTCTGGAAGCACCTGCCTTGCCGAGAGATACGTTCATGTGATCCTCGTTGCCAAGCACACCGAGTGTGGCATAGCATTCACCGAACACCATTCTCATCTCACCGGAAGGTAAACGAAGAGTAACATAGTCGCCTTCCTTAGCGATGACTGTAGCACTCAGGCCTGCGCTCCTGACAAGCTGTCCGCCACGTCCGTAGTTAAGCTCGACGTTATGAACTGCAAGTCCGAGGGGAATGTTCTTCAGAGGAAGAGCGTTTCC
Source organism: bacterium (assembly GCA_963640795.1). GTDB lineage: Bacteria > Spirochaetota > Spirochaetia > Sphaerochaetales > Sphaerochaetaceae > Ornithospirochaeta. The sequence goes on from CAVIAZ010000049.1 coordinate 8,578, forward strand.
TGTAGTAAGAGGTGCATTCGGTCCGGATACAACCTGAGTTCCGACTGTAAGCCCCTTAGGTGCTAATATATAGCGCTTTTCACCATCAGCATAGCTTACCAGTGCAATCAGGACAGATCTGTTGGGATCGTATTCGATCGTCTTGACTGTTCCGGGCACACCATACTTGTTGCGCTTGAAATCAATGATTCTGTAAGCCCTCTTAGCTCCACCGCCACGGCGTCTAACGCTTATACGTCCGAATGTGTCGCGACCAGAGTTCTGATGAAGACTTACTGTGAGAGACTTCTCAGGCTTCTGTGCTGTAACTTCACTTTTAACAAGTGTAGTCTTCTGGCGGAGACCAGGAGTATTTGGTTTGTAAGTTTTTAATGCCATATTCCTCTATCCCCTTTTAGCCTTCGATAGCCCCGATGGACTGACCCTTGGCCAATGTTACGATTGCTTTCTTCCAGGAAGGTGTGTATCCCTTAATGAATCCGCCCTTACCTCTGGAGAACTTCGGCTTTCCGCCAACATTCATTACATTGCAAGCAGTGCACTCAACATTGAACAACTCCTTGACGGCCTTCATGATTTCGTACTTGTTAGCCTTGGGGTCAACTTTGAATGTATACTTCTTATATTCGCTCTCGCGGGCAATGTTTGACTTTTCACTTAAAACTGGTTCAATGATAACTCTATCTGCTCTCATTTCGCTTTCTCCTTAGTTTTCACCGTAGAAATCGTTGAGATTAGATACTGCAGACTGGAGCACGATAACCTTCCTGCCGTAGAGAAGTTCCTTGGCAGAGAGCTTGTCGTATGCAAGAACATGCAGATAAGGGATGTTCTTTGCAGCTCTTCTAATCATAACATCATCATCTTTCATAACAAGGACAGTTCTCTGGCCGACTGTCTGGAAGGCAGCCATAATCTTTGCCATGTCCTTTGTCTTTCCGTTTTCGCTAGTGAAATCTTCGACAACAACTAGTCTTTCTTCTTCAACAGCAAGTGTAAGAAGACTCTTCATTGCAAGTCTCTTGACCTTCTTTGGAAGTGAATAGGAGTAATCACGCGGTCTTGGCCCGAAGATTGTACCGCCACCGACTGTAATCGGGGACTTCTTATCACCACGGCGTGCATTACCTGTTCCCTTCTGCTTGTAAGGCTTGGTGTTGCTGTAATTGACCTCAGCTCTGGTCTTTGTGCAAGCAGTTCCGACACGGCGGTTAGCTGCTTCGTTTCTGACGGCATGGTAGATTGATCCTGTAGATACAACTACTCCGAAAACGTTCTCGTTTAACTGAACGGTTCCCACTTCTTTGCCGGCTGTAGAAAAGAGTTTCTGTTCCATACTATACCACCTTACTTCTTTACTGCCTTTCTGATGACTACTGTGCTGTCTGTAGGTCCGGGGATTGCTCCCTTTACCATAAGAACCTGCATCTCACTATCTACTGCAACGAGCTTCAGATTCTGGACTGTAACCCTCTCGTTTCCCATGTGACCAGCCATTTTCTGTCCCTTGAATGTATGAGCAGGGGTTGATGACATTGCTGTACCACCGAGATCTCTGTGGAACTTAGAACCATGAGTCTTTCTACCACCGCCGAAGCCATGACGCTTCATACCGCCCTGGTAGCCCTTTCCCTTACTTGTTCCGGTTACGTCCACGTAAGCTACTTCTTTAAATAAATCAACACCCAAAACGTCGCCGACCTTGACTTCATTGTCGAAGTCTCTCATTTCCATGACGACCTTCTTGGGTTCGCAAACATCCTTGAACTGGCCTGCATATGGCTTTGTTGTTCTGCTTTCTTTTACAGCGCCTGAAGCAACAACAGCTGCAGAATAACCATTCTTGTCATCTGTTCTGTTTGCGATGACTACGTTATCCTCAACTTTTATAACTGTCACAGGAATAAGTCTGCCCTGGGCATCAAATACCTGTGTCATTCCAACTTTTTTGCCGATAAGCCCTAACATTTCTTACTTACCTCAACTTCACTGTCTTATTTCTACATCCACACCAGCAGGGAGTTCGAGTTTCATCAGGGCTTCTACAACCTTCTGGGTTGGGTCCAGGATGTCAATCAATCTCTTGTGTGTTCTCATTTCGAACTGTTCGCGAGCCTTCTTGTTAACGTGCGGGGATCTGAGGACAGTGTACTTGTTAATACGTGTAGGAAGTGGAATCGGTCCTGAAACCTGAGCACCAGCCTTCTGGACTGTCTGAACGATAGCCTTTGCACTCTGCTCAATAAGGTCAACGTCAAAGCCTCTCAACTTCACACGGATTCTTTCGTTTGCCATTTTAAAAAATCTCCAAAAAATCAATAGGTCACCGGGGATGAGGCACCCCCGGTCGGACCTTAAGTTTTAATTTAATACTTCAATCAGTCGATGATCTCTGTGACCTGGCCTGAAGCAACTGTTCTACCGCCTTCTCTGATAGCGAAGCGGAGTCCCTTGTCCATAGCTACTGGGTGGATGAGCTCAACGATGATCTCTGTGTGGTCACCAGGCATAACCATTTCCTTTCCTTCCGGAAGGTGGCATGTTCCAGTGATATCTGTTGTTCTGAAGTAGAACTGAGGTCTGTAACCATCAAAGAATGGTGAATGTCTTCCGCCTTCATCCTTGCTGAGTACGTATACTGTTCCCCTGAACTTTGTGTGAGGAGTAATAGTATTAGGCTTAGCAAGAACCTGGCCTCTGACGACCTCTTTCTTGTCAACACCTCTGAGAAGAGCACCGATGTTATCACCAGCCTGTCCTTCGTCGAGGAGCTTGTTGAACATTTCAACACCTGTAACAACAGTGTTTCTTGTTTCCTTGATACCAACAATCTGAACAGGGTCGTTGACATGGATGACACCAGCTTCGACTCTACCTGTAACAACTGTTCCACGGCCAGAGATTGAGAAGATATCTTCAATCGGCATGAGGAACGGCTTATCAACAGCTCTCTCAGGAAGCGGGATGTAGGAATCCATAGCATCGAGAAGCTCATCGATACACTTTGTAGCTTCAGGATCATCTGGCTTTGTCATTGCTTCATAAGCAGAACCCTTGATAACAGGGCAGTTAGCACCATCGAAACCATACTCTGTGAGAAGGTCTCTCATTTCTTCTTCTACGAGTTCGATGAGGTCAGGATCGTCGACCTGGTCGCACTTGTTGATGAAAACGATGATTGCAGGTACACCAACCTGTCTAGCAAGAAGGATGTGCTCCTTTGTCTGAGCCATAGCACCATCTGTTGCAGCAACAACGATGATAGCACCATCCATCTGTGCAGCACCGGTGATCATGTTCTTGATGTAGTCAGCGTGACCCGGGCAGTCGACGTGAGCATAGTGTCTGTTCTTAGACTGATACTCAACGTGTCTTGTATTGATTGTGATACCACGTTCCTTTTCTTCTGGTGCGTTGTCGATTGCATCATAAGCAAGGGCCTTGTCTCCAAACAATCTAGCACAATGCATTGTGATAGCTGCTGTGAGAGTGGTCTTACCATGGTCTACGTGACCAATAGTACCTACGTTTACGTGTGGCTTAGTTCTCTCGAATTTTTCCTTAGCCATCAGTTCCTCCTTGTGGCAATGCCACAAATCAAAAAATAATATTTATAAAGGCCCAAGCCTTTAC